>JAJFTK010000045.1 GCA_021372945.1 Planctomycetaceae bacterium
TCAGCTAAGGCGAATCGCGATTTACGGACAGAACCCAATGCAAGGTCAGAATTTGAAAAAAACAGAGCCATAGAAGCGGACAAAGAGAAAATCATAAATCTTTAGAAAAAGAAAGGCAGTTCGCCCGGAGATCATGAGTTAAAAACAAATTGCGACACAGCCTCGTCGCCCTGGGCTATATTACATCGGCCTTTCAGGCCGTAAATCCACTTTCTCATAATTGCGTGAACGGTTACAAAAAATGTACTTGCGGCATTCGCTTGTTTATTACAAAACCGTTAAGCTCGCAGGAACATAAGCCGGCGTGAGTGTGCCTTGCGCGTCAGGCCCCGGACTCTTTTGGGCGAGCGCATTTCTTTGGATTTAGCCAAAGATAGTACCTGCCCGGGTCGCCCAGTTTGCTGAGAACGAATTCGGTTCGCCGGGGCGAGTGCGGCAGGTTCCGCTGCGTCGCGAATTTCTGCACGAATGCCCGCATCTGCTCTTCCATGAACGTTCGTTTGTCTGCGTCAAGTCGCTCGATGCAGGCGTGCACCTTGGCGGCATCGTTCCACAGATGCTCCCCGATCTCGACCGTCTCCAGCGCTGTTCGCATCCGCTCGGTTTTTACATCCGGCTCCATCGCATATTCCGTCATCCCCGCTCGCGCAAGGAACGGGTGAACGCGGCCCATCACCGCCGCTGCCTCGATCATCGCCGCACCGGTCAGCGGCATCGTTTCACGCACCAGCCGACTGGCCAGCCCCAGGCCGCGATACCGCGGCTCGATGATCACCCGCCTGATCGTCAGCATGCTTGCGTTCAGCAGCGCCAGCCCCGCCGCCCGATCCACTCCGGCGAATATCCCGCCCGTCGCCAGATTCCGCATTGCCGAATTTGCCGCCGGGCTGCCATACACGATGACGCCGACGGCCGCACAAGCGTTCCGCCGAAGCGGATGCTCATCGTGCATTGCGTAGATTGCCTTTATCGGGCCCAACGCATCGTTCCTGTAATGGTATCGTGCAAGCGCCTTGTATGCATCGCGGTTGGCCTTTTCGATCTTGAGCTGACTGCACAACTGGCATTCCAATGTACGCATGATCTCCTCCTTTCTCGTTTACATTCCAAAGATCGCTATGAAGTTTTCAAAGAGCAATTTACAATTTACAATCGTATCACTGTGTCCGCCCGTAATTGGGCAATGATGTCCTCGTGACAGGAAGCGATGATAAAGCTTTTGCCTGACCGCGTCGCAGCCTTTCGCAGATGAAACGCCGCCGCCAGCGCGGTGACGCGGTCCAGCGACGACGTGAACTCGTCGGCGAAGATCAGCCGTCTTTCGCTCGACAGCGCTTTGGCCAACCGATACCGCGCCTGCTCGCCCGTGCTTAGTTTGTTGGGCGCCCGCAGCATGCAGAATACATCCGACAGGCCCGCTCGATGCATTGCCTGCAAAGCGTTCTCGAGCGTGTCGGAGGCTTGCCCGATGCAGTCGATGGCGCTGGCGTCCTTCTCTAACGCGATCGTCTCCAGCAGCAGCCGCTCGTTCGCGGGGGCCTGCTCATAAAGACTTCGCAGCAGTCTCGTCTTGCCCGCGCCGCCGGCGCCGACGATACAAACGATCTGGCCTGCACCCACCTCCACGCGCAGCGGTCGCCGGCGCGCTTGTTTAGTCAACTGTGTACGGCTGATGCCGAACGCGGCCATCAATTCCGCCGCGCGGACGCCGCACGCCTCCGGCGGATCATAACGCAAACACACATCAAACCGGTACATGGCGGCCCTCCTTCACACGTGCGCCCTCGATAGCCGCCCGCGGGCTGCTTGCATCCCTGTTGCCATGGCACCTGCCGGTCTTTTTCCGCGCCAAGGCTCGAATCGCGCGCAGCGTCTTACGGATGAAGTAGGGCGTTTTGCCCGATTCGCGGGCGATCGCCTCCTGGCTCATGCCCTTGAGATAATAGGCCCGCGCGACATAATCCTGGCTGTGCGTCAACAGGCGTCCCTCGAACAGGAGCGACACCTCGCCGCTGCTCAGCCGGCCCAGGATCTTTCCGAATCGCCGCCGGACCGTCCCTTCGCTGAGCCCCATGAGATACGCGATTTGCCCAAACGAATTGCCCTGGTTCAAAACCAGGTCCGTCAGCAGCGACTCGTCCGCGTCCAGCAGGCGCGCCCGCCTTCGAAGAACCCCGATGTACTCCCGGCCGAGCAGCCGTTCGGCCTCCTTTGACCTGCCCCCAAAAACCGTTTCCATGACGACCCTCCATCAGAACCGTTTGCTGTCTCGCCCCGATCCGGGCGAGCCCGTTTGTTAATTAAATAACGAACATAAAGTGGAATTATATAAATAGCAGCAAACGGTGTCAAGCCGGAATTTTTTTAAAATGTGGACGCGGCGGCCCTGTTCCAAAATCCAGGAACCCAACGCTTAGAAAAGCATGCCCACAAATCGGTTTTCTCTGTTAGATTGTGAGTAATTGTGAGCCTAAAATACCATCAAATAGGCGTTGTTTGGGAAATTTTGAAAAAATATGCATTTTTTTATTGACTCAGTCTTTTTGCCGTAGGATTTGTGTAAGTTCTTGCTTGACAATGAGATAGTGGTCAAAAGAGCGACATGAGGCCATTCGTTGGCGAAAAAAAATGATGATTTTCGTAAAATTACGGAAATTGCCTAAACCTTTTGGGCGTCTAATACGTCATAATAGCAGACACATATAAATTGAACTTTTCATCACCCTCCTCCGAAGCCAGGTTTCGCCAAAAGCGGATCTGGCTTTTTTTGTCGGCTCAAAACCAGTTCTGTTCAAGTTGGCGCGGCCAAGGCCCGCGGCTTTTATAATTCTTGCCGTTTTCGGCCAATTCGAATATATAGAAACAAATCGCAATGCAAACTCAGCTTCCACAATTTGCGCCCGCGATGTTTTTGATGTCGGCGATCTTGGCCGTATGGGTGATTGCGGCGATCCTCGTCGTCCTGGCTTGCCTGGCGGCTGTGGTTTTTCTGCGCCGGCGTAAATCAGCCGCGGCCGCCGGTCAGCCCTGCGACGAATACCGCCGCCGTATGGATAGTCTCATCTCCAATCTTTTCGGCGTCGCCTACCGCTGCGGCAACCAGCCCGAATGGCCCATGGGATTCATCAGCCGCGGCTGTCTCGAACTGACCGGCTATGCGCCGATTGAATTCGTCAGCGGCCGCGTCATGCTCAACGACCTCATCCACCCCGACGATCGCGACGCTGTTTGGCAGCACGTGCAGCGCGCCGTCGCCGGCAAGGGCCCCTTTAACATCGAATATCGCCTCACGGACCGGCACGGCCGCCTGCACTGGGTGGTCGAACGCGGCTGCGGCCTTTGGAACGGCGACCGCCTGGAGGCCATCGAAGGGCTCATCGTTGACGTCACCGACTTTAAGAATGCCCAGCAGCAGCTTCAGCAAAGCCGCGAGTTCCTTGAAAGCGTCATCCGTTCTGCCCCGACCGGCATCAGCGTTACGGTCGATCGTGTCTATGTCAGCGTCAATGACCAGTTCTGCCGTATGTTCGGCTACGCGCGGGAGGAACTCATTGGCCATTCCGCGCGGATGCTCTACGCCGATGACGCCGGCTTTGAGGAATTCGGCCGCAGCATCTATGAACCGATGCGCCGCGACGGCAGCGTCACCATCGAGAACACCTTCGTCAAAAAAGATGGAACGCGGATCGAGGTGCAGATGAGCGGCGCTCCCATCGATCCGTCCGACTGGAGTAAGGGCATCACGTTCTCTCTGCTGGACGTCTCCGAACAAAAGCGCATGACCGAAAAACTGTCGCTGCGTCTCAAGCTGGAGCGTCTGGTCGCCGACATCTCCGCGGGCTTTGTGAATCTTGGGGCCGAAGGCATCGACGACCAGATCGTTCAATCGCTGCGCACGCTCATCGACCGGACGGGCATCGAGCGCGTCCGCATCGCCCTGATCGCCCCGGATACCAACGTCCTGTCGCTGTCTCCTTACTTCTGCAATGACGCCAACGCGTCCGGCCTGTTCGAAACCGGCGACATGGACCGCGACCTGCCCGAATATGCTGCCGTCGTTCGCGAAAATCGCATCATTTACTGGCCTTCGCCCGAAAGCATTCCATCGGCGTTCCCTTCACTGCGGCGTTTCTTTGCCGACAAATCCATCCGTTCTCATTTGATCATTCCCATGACCGCCGGACAGGAGCACGTCGGTGCCCTGATGTTTACGAACATGCGCGACACGCTCCAGATCGATCCGGACCTGCTCGGCTATTTTCGCGCGGTCGCCGATACCTTCGCCAATGCCATCGTGCGCCGCAACTACCTCAAGGCGCTGTCCGATTCAGAACGGCGATTCCGCAACATCATTGAATGCTCGCCCATGGGCGTGCTGACGTATTGGCTTTCGCCGGATGAAACGCTGATCCTGACCGGCACCAATCCGGCCGCCTCCAAGATCCTCAATGCCGATATTTCCGGCTTTATCGGTAAACGCATCGAAGAGGCCTTCCCGCAGCTTGGCAAAGAACTGACTGACACCTACCGCCGCATCGGGCGCCAGGGCGGCTCGTATCATGGCGACAATTACAGCTACCGCGACGGCCGCATCAACGGCATCTACGAGTTTGAGGCCTTTCAGACGTCGCCCGGTAAAATAGCCGTGATGTTCAGCGACATCACCGACCGCCGCACCGCCGAGCAGGCCCGGGAGCGCCTCATGCGGCAGCTTAGCCTCAAGAACCAGGACCTGGAAGGGCTCGTTTATATAGCCTCGCACGACCTGCGCAGCCCGCTGGTCAATATCCGGGGCTTCAGCGGCGAATTGGAGACTGGCATCCGCTGCTTGAACGAACTGCTGCGCAGCGAGCCATTGTCGGCGAACGCACGATCCACTGCCGACCGGCTGTTCAATTCTGATTTTCCCGAGGCGCTGGCGTTCATCAATTCCGGCAGCGCCAAGATGGAGACCATGCTCGACGGCCTGCTCAGCCTCAGTCGGGTCGGGGCCGCACAGGGCCGGCCCGAGCGGATCGATGTCAACGATCTGCTGAGCCACATCGCCCGTCAGTTCAGGTTCTTGCTTGGCCGGAATGCGGGCGATTTGGATATTGCGCCCGGCCTGCCCGCCTGCATCGGCGACCGGCTTCTGCTCGGCCAGGTCTTCAGCAATTGCATCGATAACGCCATCAAGTATCGAGCCTCCGACCGCCGCCTGCTGATCCGTGTCACGGGTGAAACGCGCGACGATTGCGTTCAGTATCGCGTCATTGATAACGGCATTGGCATCGCCGCCGAGCACATTCACAAGGTCTTCGACATCTTTCATCAGCTTGAGCCGGCCAGGCAGGGCCAGGGCCTCGGATTAACCATCGTGCGTAAGATCATTGAAAAGCACGATGGCCGCGTCTGGCTCCAGTCCGTTGTCGGCCAGGGCACCACGGTTTACATCGAACTGCCCAAACCCTGACCAGGCCCGATAATCTGCCGCTCCTCGGCGGGTTCCTCCCGATTCCGCGAAAACCCTGTCAAAAATCTGCGAAAGTGCAATTTTTCCCAGATGAAATACGTCTAATCTGGACGAAAAGCAGCATTACGGATTCGCACATTGAGCGGCTCTCGAAGGAAAAACTTTTTTCGTCTCAGGCCCAAAACATTTAGTAGATTTTAGTATCTCATCTCGGCTTGTGGTGTTTTGGATGCGCCAAGCCTTCAAAAGGGAGAAAAACATGAAAAAAACATGCTGCATTCTGCTGATGGTTGGCTCGCTGCTGGTCATGGCCGGCTGCGTGGAAACCTCGCGCAAGGAAACCGCCGAGCTTCGCTGGCAGGAAACCATTGACCATGCGCGGATCGAGGCTGCCAAGGAGAGCATTCGTCAGGGACAGCTTGGGTTTGCCGAAAAACTGCTGGAAGACGTCTCCGACTCATCCAGTCAGGCCGACCAGGCCAAAAAGATCCTCGCTCAGATCGACTCTAACGACGCTCGAATGTAAGCGGTTTTCAACAAAGCCCGGAACATCGTTCCGGGCCCGAGCTTTTCTACCAAGACTTTCTGCGCCTGCGGTGCCGCACTTCGTGTCCGCCTCGTACTTCGATTTGACATTCCCGCCCAAGTTTTATATGCTGTCGGCCTGTGCAAATACTTGGGTTTTATTATCAAATTGGGAAACGTCGAATGCCGATTTTCGAATATCAATGTCCACAATGCGGTTTTGTCAATGAGGTCCTTGTTCCGACAGCCAACGTAAGTGCCCCCGCCTGCCCTAAGTGCGGCCAGGCCGATACGCATAAGCGGTTTTCGAGCTTTGCCGCAGTGGTCAAGAATCCGGCGGCAGGTGACTCCAAATGTCATACCTGTCCCAGCGCAGGCGGCTGTCCGCACTCTCACGCCTAAAATTTCACAAATCAGGTTGTATCAGAGCTACTTTGGTAAGTTATGCTGTCGCATGTACTTAGAACTGCTCGTTTGGCTGCGAACACTTCAAAAATTGAAATATTAAAAAAATGAAAAGTTTTTGTAACAAAATTTCAGTTTTGTGACATATATATTATAGAGAACATTAAACGTTTAGTTGAGCTTGGATACCCATGGGACCGGAACTTGAAAAGGCATTAAATGAATTAGGCCTCCGGATGCGCATGTTTCGCGCAATCCAAGAGGATGCAGCGCCTGAAGGGGCGTTGACCGAGCGGGAATCGTTGATTTTGCAGTTGGTGGTCGAACAGGGTCAGATGGCAGTCACGCAGATTGCCGCTGCCTGGCCCAACGTCAGCGAAAGCACGATTTCCATGACAATTTCAAAGCTTTGGCGCAAAGGGCTGGTTTCCAAAACGACCAGTCCCGAAAATCAGCGTGTCACCATTGTAAAGCCGACAGAAAATGGACGTCACGAGCTTGAAACCATGTTTAAGCACCGCTCCGAACGGATGCAAAGTCTCTTTGACACCATTCAGATGACAGACGAAGAACGTCAGACGCTGATCAATATTTGCCAACGAGGGGTCGCCGTTCTGGATGGGCTTTTCGGTATTCAGTCCGGCCTCGATCAGCATCAAAAATACGGCACAACGAAAACGGTTAGCACGTAAATAAGTATGGGCCCCTATGCTTAGGGCTTTCGGCAAAAGCCGGTTGCGGCGGTGGCGCCGCAGGAGAAAGGAAAAGGGATAGTTATGTTAACGCACATCACAATCAGGCAAATCGCACTTGGCGGAGCGGCATGGCTGATTGGTGCATCTGCACTCTTGCCCATGAACGCTCAGGCAGCTCGTAACGGCGGTGGCGGCGGTCGCGGCGGCGGCGGCGCAGTTCAGTCTGCCCCCCGCGGCGGTGGTGGCGGCGCAGTTCAGTCTGCTCCCCGCGGCGGCGGTGGCGGTGCAGTTCAGTCAGCCCCCCGCGGCGGTGGGGGAGGCAGAGCCGCTGCGGTTGAGTCTGCCCCGAGAGGCGGCGGCAGGTCTAATCCTGCTGCGCAGATGGATAGCCGCGCAATGCGGTCGCAGGGGCGAGCTGTCAATCCGACACCAATGACGCAGCCTCAAATGGCCGCGCCCAGAAACAATAATTTTACCCCGTCTGACCGGGGCTTAAGTAGTTCTCGCAGTTCTCGCAGTAACGTTGCGGCCCAAACGAATGCGCCTGCCGCGGATCGCAGCCGTTCGATCCAGCCGCGGACGCCGGTGGTCCAGCGCAACCGAACGGTTGAGGTGGCGCCTCCCCGGCAGCAGTCCAATACGGCCGCTGTCGAAAGAAGCCGGTCCGTCCAGCCGCGCACACCGGTTGTTGAACGCAGCCGTACCACGGAAATCGCGGCTTCGCGACCGCAAACGACCCAGCCAAGCCGCGGCGCCAAGATCGTAGAGACAGACCGCGTCAATTCTTCGGCGACAGCCAAGACCGATCGAAAGGCGATCACGGAAACCATTACGGCTCCGCAGCGCCAGAATAAGCGAAGTACTGCTGATTCCATCGTGGCTCGTAAGGGCTCTTCCGACGTCAAGACCGCCGATCCCAGTGCGCGTGAAAAAGGCAGCGAGCCGGTTCGCGTGGATAGCTCCGCTGTCAAGGCCAAACCGGATCGCGTGCAAAGTTCTGCCCTGGCCCGTGACAGCAAAGCCGACCGCCAGGCCGACCGTCAGCCTGCGCTGACCGACCGGACGATCGATGCCGACAGGACCGCGGCCCGCGATAACCGTACAGCCGATCGTGACCGTACGGCTGATCGTGACCGTACGACCGATCGTGAACGCACGGCCGATCGCGACACCGTGAAAGAACGCGCCGTTGCGGCCGACCGGCTGACGCAGACCAACGACCGCGCGGCGGCCGACAGCAAGACGGAAACGCGCCAGCAGCGTACGGGCCGGATCGCTGCCCGGACCGACGAAGGAACCAGGGAGCTGCGGCAAAGCAACTTAAAAGAAGAGACCGTGAAACGCGCTCGCGTGTCCGGCACCGAACGCGTCACCGCGCAGGCTTCCGACGGTTTTCGCAATCGTCGATTGATTGCCGCCTCGGAGACCCGTCCGCACGGCACGCGCGACGTCGAGAAAGCCAATACGATCGTAGTCCGCGGCGACAACAACGTGATCGTCCAGGGCGACGTTAATGTTCGCCGCCCGCGGCCCTATATCAGGCCGCATCTCTATGGCCGGAACCTTGCCGCCTATCATCACAACGACTGGCACCATCATGGCGGCTCGTACTTCTCCTTTGGATGGTCCAGCAGCAGTTGCGGCCGGGTGATCTGGGCCCCGTATCATTCGTATTGGGGGTTCAGCTACTACTATCCGCACTATCACCGCAAGTTCGTGTTCGTCAGCATCGGCGGATACTGGCCGCACGATTACAACTACATGCGCTATTACTGGTACGGCTGCCATCCGTATTACTGGTACGGAACGTACATCGTGCCGTCGCAGCCGGTTTACAATACGTACAACACGTACAACAATTATTACAGCACGACGCCGAGCACCGGCACGACCACGGACCAGACCAACGTCTATGACAATCCGCCGCTGACGTCCGCCCAGGATGTGACCACCGCGATCGATGCGCCCACTGACGAGAACATCGTCGATGTGGTTTTTGCCCAGGGTGTGAAGATCTTCGGCGCCGGCAACTATCCGGACGCGGTCGAACGGTTCCGCAGGGCCGTCCAGATGGATCCTCAAGACGTGATCGTTCCGTTCACGTATTCCCAGGCGCTGTTTGCCAATGGCGAATATGCCCTGGCGGCCAGCGTGCTCCGCGGCGCCATCCAGAATATCCCGGATGACGAGTTGACGATCTACTATCCGCGCGGCCTCTATGACGATGAAAACGTGCTGACCCAGCAGATCCAGCGGCTTGAATCCACGGTTGCCGGCGAGCCGTTCAGCGCCGATTATCAGCTCCTGCTGGGCTACCAGTACCTGGGCATCGGCGACCTGCAGAAGGCCCGCGGGCCGCTGACCGAGGCGGTAAAGGACACGGCCAACAAGGATACAGCTATGAAGCTGCTTGAATTGGCCGACAGGCTCGAGGCCGAAAACGCCAAGGCCGGCCAGGATGATGCTGTGATCGAGCAGTCCGGGGCGCAGGCCGTGACTCAGCAGCCCAGTCAGCCTCAGGCTGAGCAGCCCGGCCAGAGCCTGAGCGAGCAGCTGGGCCGAACCCCGGCTCCGCAGCCGGCTCCCAGCGTGAACCAGCAGCCTGTTCAGACTGCGATCCCGCAGCAGTAAGTACGCTTGAAAGGGTGAACGTGAGAAGCTTATTTTACATGTCTGTACTTTGTGTGACCGCCGCGATGCTTTGCGGCGGTCCTTTTTCAGAATACCAGGTTACGCAAGGCGCCCGCTGCCTGGCGCCTGATCTGGACGAATTCGGCGGTCTGGTTTGGCAGCAATGGTATGAGGATACTACCTACGCTGACTGGGATATTTACCTGTGTGACCTGAATACGACCGATGCGGCCATCCCCGTTGTCACCTGGCCCGGCAATCAGCAGCACCCGGCCGTGTGGAAGGATCGCGTGATCTTTGAAGACGAGTACGCCGACGACGATCACGACATCTACGTCAAGGACATCGTGTCAGGTCTCGATCCGAATGCCATAGCCGCCACCGGATCGGATGACCGCGCGCCGGTCATGCACGGCAACACGGCCGCCTGGCAGCGGTTGTATGTCGGTGCCGCCCCGGGCGAGTCTGATTGGGATATCCTGATAGCCGACATTACCGAACTGGGCGAACCGGCCATTTACTGGGCGGCTTCATTTGTCGGAAACCAGGAGGCGGCCGCCATCTATCGCTCGATCGTCGCCTGGCAGGATGATTATTACGGCGACTGGGATATCACCAGCACCGATGTCTGGCTCAAGGACGACCCGCGCGAACAGCCGATCGTTCTGGAGGAAGGTCAGCAGGAGCAGCCGGCGATTTGGAAGAACCGGGTGGTCTGGACCCGAGAGTTGCCCGATAAGACGCATGACATCATGGCGGCCGATATCAGCGATCCGGCCAACCCGGTGATCTTTGCCCTGACCGACAACGCCTCCGACCAGCTTAATCCCGACATCTATGAGCACATTGCCGTTTGGCAGGACAACCGCAACGGCCACTGGGATATTTACGGCTACAACTTTATCACGCGCCGCTCTTTTCGCATTACCGATGACCCGGCCGACCAAACCGCCCCCACGATCGGCGGCGGCTTTGTCGCCTGGACGGATCTTCGCGGCGGCGCCGAGGCGATCTGGGCGGCGCATCTGGACGGCGCGGCGGCGGCGAGCTGCGATTTTCCCCCCGCCGGCGACCTGGACGGCAACTGCCGCGTCAACCTGGCCGATGTGCTTGAATTAAGCGAAGGCTGGCTGGCCTGCGGCCTTGAGCCCATTTCCGCCTGCCAGTAAAACGCCAGTCTGTATTTTCACCTGCCGCAATCAGGCCCCCAAGTTTTCTCTATACACCCCTTGCTTTGAGGGTTATAATTTCCGCATTGAAATGAACAATGAAAGCAATCAGGAGGTACTATGAAATCGCTGAGCTGTTGTCTGGTTATACTGACCGTGAGTGTTGCATGGGCGGCCGAGCAGCCGACTCAATGGGCCGTCCATGATCCGAACCGGCCGATGGCGCCGGTGGTTACGCCGGGACAAACACCCCAGGACCCGCCCTCGGATGCGGTCGTCCTCTTCGAGGGCAAGGATCTATCGGCATGGTCCAGCCTCAAGGACGGCGGCGACGCCAAGTGGAAGGTTGCCGACGGCTATATGGAAGTGGCCGCCAAGGCCGGCGACATCCAGACCCGCCAGGCCTTCGGCTCCTGCCAGCTTCACATCGAATGGCGCACCCCCGACCAGGTCAAGGGCGACAGCCAGGGCCGCGGCAACAGCGGTATCTTCCTGATGAGCAAGTACGAGGTGCAGGTGCTGGACACGTATAACAACAAGACCTACGCCGACGGGCAGGCCGGCGCCATCTATGGCCAAAAGCCCCCGCTGGTCAACGTCTGCAGACAGCCGGGCCAGTGGCAGACCTACGATATTATCTTTCACGCGCCTAAATTCGAGGGCGAAAAGGTTGTACGGCCCGCGACCATTACCGTGCTGCAGAACGGCGTGCTTGTGCAGGATCATTGGGAGATCAAAGGCTCGACCTTCCACAAGACCCCGCCGAAGTATGAACCGCACGCCGACAAGATGCCGCTCAAGCTGCAGGACCACGGCAACCCGACGCGGTTTAGAAACATTTGGATCCGGCCGTTGGATTAAATCATAACCACGAATGGACACGAAGACATTTTTTGACGGGATTAACAGGATAAAAGGATTTAACCACGGAATGCACGGAAATACACGGACACTGTTTAATCTATTTTTATTCTGTGTCATTCCGTGACTTCCGTGGTTTAAAAATTAATCCTGTCTAAAAGGAAGCAGAGAATAATTGAAATTTACCGAACTTGATCTAAAACCTGAAATTCTCAAAGCCCTGGAAAAGAAGGGCTATATCGATTTGACTCCCATCCAGGAGCAGACGTTCCCGCACGTTCTGGCCGGTCGTGACCTGATCGCGCTGGCGGAAACGGGCTCCGGCAAGACGGCGGCCTGCGCCATTCCCGTGGTGCAGTCGGTCGATCCCAATTGCAAAGAGGTGCAGGCGCTGATCCTGGTGCCTACGCGCGAGTTGGCGCTTCAGTACGTCGATGAGATCTCGTGGATCGCCAAAGAAACCGCTGTCAGCGCGTTCGCGGTCTATGGCGGCTTTTCCATGGACATACAAAAAAGCAAGCTCGCCCACGGCGTGCAGGCCCTGGTCGCCACGCCGGGACGCCTGATCGACCTGCTGTATAATTCGCCGCTGCGGTTGGCGAACGTTCGCTATTTCGTTCTCGACGAAGCGGATGAGATGCTCGACCAGGGCTTTCTGCCGGATATCGAGTTCATCTTCTCGTGCATGGTCCACCAGCATCACACGATGCTCTTCAGCGCCACGATGCCAAGTGAGATCAAACAGCTTTCGCAGCGCTATCTGCGCGACCCCGTGCTGATCGAATTGATCGCCGCCCAGAAGGCGCCGTCGTCGCTGAGCCACTACTTCGAAGTCGTGCAGCCGCATCATCGCTTCGAAAAGCTGCTGGAACTGCTCGAATCCGAAAAGCCCGAGCAGGCGATCATCTTTGCCTCCAGCCGCAATAGCTGCGAAAAGGTTTATGACCAGCTCAAAAAGAAGCTCGATTCGGTCGAGCAGATCCACGGCGGGCTCGACCAGAACCGCCGCACGAGCCTGTTCCGGCGGTTCAAACGGCTCGACATTCGATTTCTCGTGGCCTCGGATATCGCCTCGCGCGGCCTGGATTTTTCGCATACGACGCACATTATCAATTATGATCTGCCGCACAATCCGGATGCCTACACGCATCGCACCGGCCGCACCGCCCGCATGGGCCGCGAGGGCAAGGCGATCACGTTTGTGACCCCGAAAGATCTGCGCAAGCTCAAGGCCATCATCCGCGCCAATGGCCTCCAACCGCATTGGGTTGGCGAAGCGCCCGACCTCGATAAAGTTGGCGGCAAGCGTTCCGGCGGCGGGCAGCGCGGCAAGGGGGGTCAGCGCGGCCGCGGTCAAGGCGGCGGCAATCGCCGGCATGGAAGACCGCAGCATAAAAGGTCCGAGCCCAAGAAACAGGAATAGGATCGCTCGATGGATTCGAAAACCAAACGCGTACTGGATACGATCTCGCTGCATAAGAAACTGCTGGCTCAGCTTGAAACCGAATGCCTGGAAACAATCGCATCGGCGGCAAGGATGCTCATCGACTGCATCCGTTCCGGCGGCTGCATGTACATCTGCGGCAATGGCGGCTCGGCGGCCGACGCCCAGCATATCGCCGCCGAACTGGTGGGGCGGTTCGTCCGCGAGCGCAAAGGTCTGCCCGCCATCGCGCTGACGACAGATACCTCCGTGCTGACCTCGATTGCCAACGATTACGGCTTTGAGCAGGTCTTTGCGCGACAGGTTGAAGCGCTGCTGAAGGATGGCGAAGTGCTGTGGGCCTTCTCCACCAGCGGAACCAGCAAAAATGTTCTGGCCGCCGCCAAGCTCGCCAAACAGAAGGGCGGCAAGGTCCTGGCCTTTACGGGCAAAAAGAATTCACCCCTGGAGAACACCGCCGACCTGACCATCTGCGTCGAAGGCCCGACTGCGACGGTCCAGGAGATCCAGCAGGTGGCCTATCATATCATTTGCGATTTAGTCGAAGAGGCGTTTGCGTAGGCATTTGTATAGACCCGAAAACTGGAAAGTCATTTAGCTAAAGCGGCGTTATGTGTCCTTCATTCCTCGCTGCGCTTGAAATGAAGGACAAGAGGGTGGGAGGGCGTTTCTGATACCGGCGGCTCACGCCGCCGGCTAAGTAACTGCCGAGCCTTCGGCTCTCGACTGCGATTGGCGAAATATCAGCCCGGTCATGTGAGAGGTTGGGTTATTTTGTTACCCCCGGCCGCATGGTCGCCTTCTGCGCAGGCTCTCAACTACTAGTTTCGCAGGGATTTGATGGGGGCGGGCATGCGGCCCTTGCGGTTGATGAATTTGAAGCTTGCCTTTTTCGCCACCGGCATAATGGGCGCTGTCCCCAGGAGGCCGCCGAAGTGCACCACTTGGCCTGCGCGTTTGCCGGGCACGGGGATCACGCGGACGCTGGTGGTTTTGTTATTGGCCACGCCGATGGCAAGCTCATCGGCGATGATGGCGCTGATGACGTCCGCCGGCGTCGAGCCGGGGATCGCGAACATATCCATGCCCACTGAGCACACGCTGGTCAGGGCCTCCAGCTTCTCCAGCGTCAATGCGCCCTCCTGCACCGCGCGAATCATCCCGGCGTCCTCGCTGACGGGGATGAACGTCCCCGAAAGCCCGCCCACGTGGCCCGAGGCCATCGCGCCGCCTTTTTTCACCGCGTCGATCAAGAGCGCCAGCGCCGCCGTCGTTCCCGGCAGTCCCATCCGGTGAATGCCCATCGCCTCGATGATCTCGGCGACCGAATCGCCCGCTGCCGGCGTTGCCGCCAGCGAGATATCCACGATGCCGAACGGCAGTTCCAGCAGCGACGCCACCTCGCGCCCGATCAGTTCGCCCGCCCGCGTGATCTTGAACACAGTTCGCTTGATGACCTCCGACAGTTCCGTCAGGTCGCAGTCCGGGTTTTGTTCGACGACCGCCTTGACCACGCCGGGACCGCTGATGCCGACGTTGAGCGAGTAGTCGCCTTCGCCGATGCCGTGATGCGCCCCGGCCATGAACGGGTTATCCTCCGGCACGTTGGCAAACACCGCGACCTTGGCGCAGCCGATGCCCGTCTTGCTGCGTACCGCCAGATCCTTGAGGATGTGCCCGAACCGCTCGATGGCCGTCATATTGAGCCCCGCCTGCGTCGTGCCCAGGTTGAAGAACGAGCACACGCGCTTGGTCTGCGACAGCGCCTGCGGCAGGGCGGCCATCAGGTTCTCATCCGACGCCGTCAGCCCCTTTTGCACGTGCCCGCCAAAGCCGCCGATAAAGTCGATGTCCGCCTGCGTCGCTGCGTGATCGAGCGTCCTGGCGATCCGCACCGCCGTCGCCTCCGTCTTTGGCAAGGGCTCTGCCAGTATCGACACCGGCGTCACCGCGATCCGCCGGTTGATGACCGGCACGCCATACTTATGCTCCATCGCGTCGGCCGCCGCGTTGACCTTCCTGCCCAGGCTCACCAGCCGCTGCTCGATCCGCCCGCAAAAATGATCGACATCGCGGTCCATGCAGTCCTTCAGGTTGATGCCCAGCGTGACCGTGCGGATATCGAACTTCTGCCGCAGGGTCATGTTGACGGTTTCAAAAATTTCCTCGACGGTGATCGACATTCCAAATTCCTTTCATTGCCAGATTGCAGACGCTATTGTAGTCCGGCCGACTCGATATGCACGAAAAAAACCTGTGTAGCCTTGACGAAGAAGGGTTCTGCCGTAAGGCAGGTTGTACCTGTACCCGCTTTTGCAGACCCCGCGCGCCGCCGCTCTAAGCCGCCGATTTGCGCGCGATGACATAAAGATTCGTTTGCATACAAAGCGGCAAACGCTCAAATGGGATCGCCTTGACCAGCCGTCGCAGCCATTTCCATTTTGGCAGCTTGTTCAAAAAGAACGGGCTGACCGGATCCATCTTCAAGAAGCGAACCTGAAAACCGTGCCGCTCCAGCCTTTTTCTTAGCTGCCTGGCTGTGTGCAGGGACGGATGGTAGATCCGCCAATTCAAAGAACGGCTGCGCAGCGTTTCGAAGATCGCGTTGGAAATCTTATTGGGCGTCTGGAACAGGTAATGTCCGTTCGCCTTGAGCACGCGGTACACTTCATCAAGATGCTGATCAACATGAAATAAATGTTCCAACACGTCAAAACTCAAAACACGGTCGAACTGACCATCCGCGTAATTGAGCTGCTCAGCCGATTCCACCGTCAGCGTAATTCCCGGGTATTTCTGTCTGCCGTATTCCACAGCCGTGGGAGCAATGTCGCTGCCGATGGCATTGCATCCCTTCTTTCTCAGCCAATCCACGACCGTGCCGATCCCGCAGCCTACCTCCAGGATTTCGTCGCCGCTCTTGAGCAGGCCGGTTTCTTCAAGAAAGCGCAAATTGACTTCCAGATTACCATGCTGCTCCTTGCCGCGGGTCAGCGCTGCTTTCCAGGAGTTGTCATCCTTGTCTTCCATTTCTTTTGGCTCACTTGGCCGCATGCAGCCAGTAGTTGAACACGAAGATCAGCCAGAGCTTGCGGGCGTGGTCGCTGCGTTTGTCAATGTGCTCGGCCAGCAGCCGCGTCGCATAATCATAATTCACAAGTCCGTGGCCGTAATATTGCTTGTCCAGGATGAACTGCTTGAGCAGATCGGATTTTTTCAGCCACGCCGAAACCGGGACGGTGAAACCTCGCTTTTTGCGATGGACGATCTGGCGCGGCAGTAAGGGTTGGGCGATGTGCTTCAGCAGCCGCTTGGTCCGAAGGCATCGTATCTTATACTTGTCCGGCAGCGACAGCACCAGCGGCACCAGCCGATAATCCAGAAACGGCGTCCGCACCTCCAGCGAGTGCATCATCGACGCCAGGTCCGCCTTTTTGAGGATATCCTCCGGCAGGTACCGCCGGAAGTCACTAAGCTGCATGCCAGTCAGATCGGTTCCTCTTACATCGCCCATAAACGCTTCGGCCCTGATGAACGCATCGGCCAGCAGCGCGCATCGCGCAGGATCCGTGAACGTTGCCATCCAATCCAAATGCCGCCATGCGGGCTCACTGCGAAAGTCATCCGCGAATTTTTGCACCTTGAACGTAAGACTCACTTTCTTCTCCGAAGGCGGCAGCAATCGTACCAGGGGCCGCGCTGCCCGCACCAGTCCTGCCGGCATAAACGGCGCCAGCTTGTCGGCCAGGTAAGAATCATACCCGGCGAACACCTCATCGCCGGCATCGCCGGAAAGGCAAACCGTCACATGCCGCCGCGTCATCTGCGACAGCAGGGCGGTCGGCAATATCGAGGCGTCCCCCAGCGGCTCATCCATCGCGCCGATGACCCGCTCGATCAGCCCTTCATCGATGCTCAGGTACTCCACATGATGCTTTGTGCCGATGTGCTGGGCGACTTTTGTTGAAAACGGCACCTCGTCGTACGATTCATCCTCAAAGCCGATGGAAAATGTTTGAAAGTCCTGCCGCTGCCGCGCGATGATCGCGCTGATCAGCGACGAATCCACGCCGCCGGATAGAAAGCTGCCCACCGGCACGTCGGCGATCAATCGCTTTGTCACCGCATCGACGATCAGGCCCTCGACCTCGTTCAGTCGCTGATCAAGGCTTCGCTCTCCTTGCTGCCCCACCTGCTCGGGCAGATCGTAATAAACACTGTTGCGCAACTGTTTTGTCTCAAGGTCAAAAAACAGGTTCTCGGCCGGCCGCAGCTTAAAACAGTTCTCGTAGATGGTCATCTGGCCGCCGATGTATTTCTGGTAAAAGAAATAATTCACGGCGGCGCCATTGACTTGCAGGTTCCCAACGATCGGCCGAATCGCCTTCAGTTCAGACGCGAAGACGAATTTTGCGCCGTCAAAATAATAGTACAGCGGCTTGACGCCAAAGCGGTCGCGCGAAAGAAACAGCGTTCGTTTGTGCGCATCATAGATGCAGAAGGCCCACATGCCGTTAAAGCGATTGACGCAATCCGCCCCCCAGCGGTGATACGCCAGCAGGAGGACCTCGGTATCCGTATCCGAATGGAATTGGTAACCCGCCGATTCCAGTTCGCGCCGCAGTTCCTGGAAGTTGTAGATCTCGCCGTTATGGACGATTTGCAGTCCTTCGAACGACATGGGCTGCCGGCCGCGCGGACTGACATCGATAATGGACAGCCTGCGATGACCCAGCGAAACCCGCTCATCGCAAAAGATCCCCTCGTCGTCGGGACCGCGATGACGCAGCGTATCCGTCATCCTTTGGATCTGCTCTTTGCTGTTCCAGTTAAACCCGGCGATACCGCACATACAAAAGCTGCTCTTTCATTCAGCCAAAATGCTTATACTCAGCGTATTCATTGTTCCCAAATCCGAAGCACTAAATCCTAAATCCGAAACAAATTCAAAATTTCAAATCCAAATGACCAAAACAGACAGTGGGTCAACGTGATCAACGAACGCATTTTGTTTTGAACATTGTTTTTTTGGATCTTTGAGTATTGTTTAGAATTTAGATATTAGGATTTAGAATTTGCCTGTAATGTTCGATGTACTTGTCCGCCACAGCCGACCATGAGAATGTTTCAGCGATCGCGCGGCTGGCTTTTGACAGAGTTTCGTATTTATCAGGGACGGCGGTAATGGACCGGATCGCCGCGACAAATCCGTACACGTGAGGATACGTGACAAGGATGCCGTTGTCGTTGATCAGTTCCTCGACGCCTTCGCACGCGGTTGAGATCACCGGCAGGCCCGACGCGATCGCCTCGAGCATTGCGTTGCTCATGCCTTCGTGCTCGCTGGCCATCACGAAGATGTCATTGTCGCGATAGACCTCGGGCATCCGCTCGGGCTCAACGCGTCCCAAAAATGCGATCCTGTCAGACAGGTTCATCTTGCGTGTTTTTTCTTGAAGTTGGGCCAGCAGATTGCCTTCGCCGGCGATCGTCAGGTGCACGTTCAATCCCCTTGCCGCAGCGGCATGCACCACGTCGATGAGCCAATCGGTCCGCTTTCGCGTAATCAGACGTCCGACGCTGAGCAGGCGGATTGGCCCGTCGGACCTTTTCTGCAAAGCCGGACGATAGATCGCGGTATCCACGCCGTTGGGAATGACATCGATGTCCAGTTCGGGCATAAAGTCCTTCGCCAGTTGCCGCAGCCCCCGGCTGTTAGCCACGATCGCAGACGCCCCCGCCCAGATCCGCCGAAACAGCCCGGCCAGCAGCTTATAATCGAGCCGAAGCCGCACATTAAAACCCGGCACATCGGAACCCCGCAGCGATAGTATATACGGAAGGCGATCCCTCGTCCTGTAGCAAAGCCAGCCCGGCGGAAACGCGAAGAACGAATGCACCAAGTCATATTTCTCTCGGCTGATGAGCCGTTTGTAATAGCGGTTCGCCTTCCAGAGCCATTCGAGGATTTCGATCTTTGTCCAGTAGTGCAGGCTCTTCTTATGCAAACCAATTCGATGAAGCCGGATGTTGTCGGCGAACTGCTCCAATGTGAAATCCGGCCGCGGCGCTGCGGTCAGGACATCGATCTGCAAATCGGGCCGTTTGGCATACTCGCCAAGCAGATTCAAGTGCGCCTGCCCGGCGCCGCCCCCGATCGGGGGGAACTCATAATTGAGCATCAGGATCTTCATGGATTATTCTTTACGCGCTCAAACACGATGGGCGAATACGGGCCTGCGCCAAATTGGCGGACGAAGCGGTAGTGGTTCATCACGTATTGCCTGAACGGCTCCATGGCATCATAACGCTGGGCCTCATCGGCCGCATAGCGCTGCGACAGGAACTGTTTCCAGGCTCTATCGTAAGCCGCCACCTCAGCGGGATTGGCAGGATTGAGCGGTCGTGATTGCGGATTGCCGAACATCCTCTCCGGCACCATCGGCCACAGTTCCAGCGGCGGCCGGTTGAATGGAAAATGCAATTTGCGGGTGTCCACGATAAACTTCGGCGGCCGTTTCTCAAATCCCTCGACCAACTGCCGGGCCTCTTTCCCCAAATCCTGCGGCGGCGTAAAATGCATGTTTGCTTCGAACGCCTGGGGCACCGGCGCCATCCGCTGAGCCTCCACATAGATCCCCGGCATCCATCCCCACACGTAGATCGTATCCTGCGGCGTGGTGCTTGCGTTGATGTACTTGCCTGCCTCCTGCCAGGGATATGCCTGATCGGCCTTCACTCGTGTTAGCGCATCGGCAAAGCCCCGGCTCCGATGGCCGTCACGTTTGACATAGTCCAGCTTTGGCCCGACGTCCGGGCTGTACCGCTGCCCGATAAAGATCGGCACCGCCAGGCTCGCCAGCACGATCGCGACGACCGCTCCGGCGATGCCCCACGGGATCTTGAACGCAGCGGCCGTCAGATTCTGCTGCCATTTCCAAACCGCGTACGACGCCAGCACCGCCCCCGAACCGCACAGCGGCAGGTAATACTGCTCGTACGAGTGCGGGCTGATCCACACGAACGCCATATCGAGACACCACCACGCCGCCATCATCCACACCGCGCGGTCGTAGAAATGCGAGGGCTGTTTTCTGAAGATGTTCCTTACGCACACGACCGCCGCCGTCACAATCGATACGACCGCCATCAAGATCGGAACGGATAAGGCTTTGTAATACCGCCCGATCTTTTGCGCCAACTCCGAAACCTTGATCAACTGCCAACTGTATTCGACATAGCCGCCCTTGAGCCCTGCCGCCGCCAGGAGCTTTTGGAGCTGCATCTGCGTGATAATGTAAATCTTTAAAAAGAACGCAACGAACGGAATGCTCTTGAGATACGCAATCACATCGGTACCTGCGCCAACGGTAGGATACCTGTGAGCTTGACGATTGGCCGCCGCGACCAACAGGATGCTGATAACAAGCATGATGATGATCGCTGCCGCGCCCCACCTGTACAGCCGGGGGGTCACGTTGTGCAGATGCTGCCAAAGCCGTATTCTGCGGGCAAACGCGACGACGTAATAGGCTGCCGCGAAAAGCAGCAGCACAATTAATGCGGTTTCAATCGCAAGCACCGGCAGGGTACGCAGAAAAGTCGCGAGCGTATGCTGCCAGATATACAGCGACGCCGGCACCAAGAGCCCTGCCGCCGCCGCGGCCAGAAAGATCACCAGGTCAAGCCACAGCTTCTTCCAGTCCTTACGCAAAATACCGCTGACCAGGATATAGCCGCCCAGCGCGATGAGGATCGACAAGCCCGTCGGCTTGAAATAAAACGGCTGGATCGCGAAAAATCCGCATGCCGCCAGCCGCCAGCGCCTGCCTCCGGATTCATACCACAGAAAGCAGCACGCCGCCGCGATCATGAGCGCGATCATGTACTGCTCTTTGACGTTGCCGCCCTTGGCGATCAGCGGCGCGGACAAATAGATGCATGCCATGATGGTGCTGACCGCCGCGGCGACCGCGCCAAAGAGCCGGTACAGTGTGAAAAACAGAAACGCCAGCGCTGCCGCCTGCATCACCATCTGCACGACCTTGGGCCCGACGTCGTTAAACCCGAACAGCTTGACCCCGATGATGTTGACGATCAGCGTTCCGGGAGACGCGGAAGCGACCTCATCGACGCCCAGGCGCGCGCCCTGCAGCAGGTGCTTGGCCGAATAAACGTAGGCACCGCTGTCGAACGGGTCCGGCGACTTTACCTCGATATAGCGCCCCAGCGCAAACGGGATGCCGCCAAATACCAGCGTCACCGCCAGGGTGATCAATAGCTTTCCGCGGCCGCCAAAAAGCGGTGGGCTTTTTCCGGCAGGCGTTGTTTTTTTCAATGGTCTCGTGCGGCTCATTTAACAGGCGGTTTCTGTTTTGACCGATTCCGGTTCCACGATCTTGTCGATCAAATAGATGGGGCGGTCCTGCGACTCGTGATACGTGCGGACCATGATCTCGGCCAAGAGGCCCATCAGGACAAACTGTACCCCCGTCGTCATCAAGATCAGCGAGATGATCAGCAATGGGTTGCGGTTCATCGAGAAATCCTGCAACAGCTTCATCAGGATCACTACCAGGCCCGAAATAAAGCTGCCGATAAAACAAAAGACCCCCAGCCCGCCGAAGACATAGATCGGCTTGGTCGAAAAGGACGCCAGGAACTTGATGGTGATCAGGTCCAGGATCACCTTGAACGTACGGCTGAGCCCATATTTCGTTCGTCCGGTCGTGCGCGGCCGGTGATTGACCACCATCTCCGACACTTTTTCGCCGCCCCAGCGCGCCAGCGCCGGGATGAACCGGTGCATCTCCCCGTACAGCCGGATCGCCTTGAGCGACTCAGCTCGGTACGCCTTGATCGTGCAGCCGTAATCGTGCAGCCGCACCCCGGTAATCTTGCCGATCAGCCAATTGGCCATTTTCGATGGAAACGTTCGCGTGAACGAGTTATCCTTGCGGTCCTTGCGCCACCCGCTGACGATATCCACCCCTTCGTCCTTTAACTTCTTCACCAGTTTCAAAATGTCCGCCGGGTCATTTTGCCCATCGGCGTCCAAGGGGACCACGATCTTGCCCCGCGCATAGCGAAATCCCGCGCTCAACGCCGCCGTCTGTCCGAAATTCCGCCGGAATTGAATCAGCCGAACATTCCGGGCGTTTTTTTGTATATTAGTGAGAATTGTCCGGCTGCTATCGGTGCTTCCATCATCTATATAGGTGATCTCATATTGGGTGTTCGCCAGGCATTGGACGATTTCGCCGTGCAGTCGCTCAAGACTGCCTTCTTCGTTAAACACGGGTATCACTATTGATAATTCGGGTTCGATGTTTTCGTTCATAAATGGCTCCGATATAAGCACCTGCAGAAAGTGCCACCAAATTCTACAGACTCCGGCGGATTCTGTAAAGAGTTATCAGCAATGGGTCGAAAAAGACCCTTGTCAATCAGAACGTTTTTGATAAGCTGAGTCATTATCGTCGTATTCGAATAGGAACAATTCTATAAAATTTTCGAGGATTTGAGATGAAGATGGACAAATACTCAAAAGGATTGATCGCAGCAATATTCGGAGTTATTTTAATCACAGGTTGTAACCAGCCAGCCCAAAAGGAACCTGCCGCGCAGGCACAGCCGCCCGCCGTGCAGCCCGCCCAATCCGACGAATTGAAGCCTGCCCGGATCATCGAGATCTCGCCCGATGCGCCGCAGATCGTAATGGAAAAGTCATCGGTTGATTTCGGCCGGGTAGGACCGGGCTCCGTTCACAAAGCCCTCTACGATTTCAAAAATACAGGCAAGCAAACGCTTGAGATTTCAAACATCCAAAGCACCTGCGGCTGCTCGCAGCCCACGCTGATCAAAGACGGCCAGCGATTCCCCGCGCCTCTGCAGCAACCCGTTGCCTTCGAGCAGGGGCAGGCGGGTCAGGTAGAGGTTACTTTCACTTCCCCCGCGGTCAAGGGCCCGGTCGTCAAGCATCTTTACGTGATCAGTAATGACCCCCTCAACCCGCGTCTGGAGTTCGAGATCAAGGCCGATGTGACCGTTTTGGTGGAGGTTTCGCCGGAGGCCGCCGAGCTGCGTTTTGACCGCCCGAATGCCGGAATGCCCGAATTGACCGTCAAGAGCCTTGACGGCAAGGAATTGGCCATCAAATCAATCACAATACCCAATAACGTCATGAAAATCCCCTTTGACCCCCAGAAGAAGGCCACTTCTATCGTCCTCAAGCCTGAAGTGGATGTAAAGTTACTTGATACATACAGCACCGGTGCGATCCAGATTATCACAGATCACCCGCAATCCGGGACACTTCTTGTCCGCTATACCGCGCTGCCCTATGTCGAGGTAAACAGGCCCAGGATCATTCTGCAAAATGTTGAGCCCGGCGTTCCCGTCATGAAGGATGTCCTCATACGCAGCAATTATGACAAACCTCTCGAAATTGCCTCTGCGCAATCGAAAAGCGGTTATATGGAGATTGTGGACCAGCAAAAGCAGGACAATCATCTAAGTTTGATGATTAAAATAACCCCTCCCGCGCAGACCTCGTCAGCCCGCAGATACATCACTGACGAACTGACCATCAGTCTCAAGAGCGGCGAACAAGTCACGATCCGCTGCAGCGGCTGGTTCAAGCTTTAACATTCTTGGGCCACTGTACTTATTTTAACTTAACTCAGGGAACTCCTGAGCCGTTAGAGTGTCTAAAGAGACAGCATTGTACTGTCGAAACCCTAAGGACAAGGACCGATTGGCAGGGTGAATATCAGGACAAATACAAATGACAATGGCGGTTTGCATCCTAAAAACGCCGCCGAAATGCCTCTTGGGGGGTGTAAAGCATGCTGAAAACGCTGCGCATCACGAGTCTTGCGGCGGTGATTGTCACAGCTTGCGGGGTGGTGTTCATCCTCGTCCTCGGCTTTAGGGGTGATCCCGAGGCCAGGGCCCTGCTTCAGCAGCCCGGCGTCACTGAAAAATACAAGGACGCGGCCGGCAAGGGCCAAAAGAAGCTGGATGAGGTCCACCCGCTGGTCGCCGAGGCCAAAAAGATCGCGCTGCGTTTCAATCCGCCCCCGCCCACGCTTCCGAAGATCGGTCCGAAAGCGGCTGCGCAGGTTCTTGAACGCAAGCCCGAACTGCCCAAGCCGCCGGCTGTCCAGCAGGCTAAGTTCGAACTGCTGGCCACGGTACACTGCGAGGCCGACCCAAAGCGGTCGCTGGCCCTGCTCCGATCCGGCACGACCGCCGACTGGTTCCACCAGGGCGAAAAGGCCGGCCATCTGACCGTTGACGAGATTCGCAACGGCAGCGCGGTCTTCTCCCAGGACGGGCGCAATCCGCAAACCCTCGTTGTTCCGGCAAAGACACAGGGCAGATCGCTGCTCAAGAACGACCAGTCGGCCATTGCCGCGGCAAGGCCTGGGCCTTCGACGCCGGTCGGCGTCATTGCGTCGCCGGCCGATTTCAGGGCCCGCGCCGCCCAGGCGCACACCCTTGTGAATACGGACGGTGATGTCCAGTCCGCCTCCCGCATCCAGCGGATCCGCGCGGAGGTTCCCGAGCAAACTGTTGAAGAGCACGCTGCCCAACTGGATTCGACCATCGCCGGCATCCAGGAGGTGATGAAATCCTCCGGCCCCGATGAAGGTCTCTCCGAAGCGGAAAAGAAAGCTGAACAGGAAACCTGGCAGGAACTTCTCAGGGTGCTCCAGAGCGAAAAAGAAAATCTCAAGACCGCCGCGGCGCAGCCAGCGGCCGAGTCTGAAAAACCGGCTCCTTCGCGCCAGCCGGTCCCGCCGCCTGCTCAGCGTCAGGCGCCTGACGAGGCCGCCGCGCAGGCTGTTTCGCCCGTTGAAGACGAAGGCGAGGGTCAGCCTGCACCACAGCCGCCCGCGGAGGCCCAGGCCGATCCGCCAGCGCAGCCGCCCGCGGAGGCCCAGGCCGATTCGCCAGCGCAGCCGCCCGCAGAGGCCGAGGCCGATCCGCCTGCGCAGCCGCAGGAGGCTTCTGCCGATCCGCCCAATGAATATTGACGCGGGCGGTCTCCCAAACGGATGAATGAAAGCTTGCCGGCGCAGGCTTTCGTGTGTTGATAGAGAAGCAAATTGGGAATGGGAATTCAAAGTGAAATGCGAACATAACTTCAAGCCCGGTAGGCTCAAAGGTTCATCGTTCACGCGGTCGCTTGCCAGCCGGCTGTTGCTGCTTGCCGGGCTCTTCTGGTCCGCTGCGCCGCTGGCTTTATGCGCCGCTGAGCCCAACGATGTCGGTGCGCCCCGCAGCCGCGTCTTCAAGTTCAGGTACGTCACCAGCGCCCAGGCGAAGGAGATCCTCTCGCAGCTCAAGATCGGCACCGATTACAATGCGCTGACCAATGACGTCCTGATCATCACCGGCCGCAGCGGAACCGACCTGATCAAGGCCTCCGAGGTCTTGCAGACGGTCGATCGCACGGAGCCTTCGGTTTTGCGGACGCTCATGACGGGTTCTGCCGAGCAGCCTTTGCCGCCGCTTGAGCCGTTTGCCAATTCTCTGAAAACGATTTCCGTCGGCACGCTGCTGGATGGCCCGCCGGCAAGCGCGGCCAAGCCGGCGATCGTGGATATTGTTGACAACAAGCTGATCGCGATCGCTCCGGAACCGGTGATGACCGAGATTCAATCGGCCCTGGATCAATGGAACGCTGCGCAGACCAAAACCGCGCCCCAGCCTTCGGTCCCGTCAGCCGAATCGACGGCTGCTGTCCCGCCGCCTGCGCCCGTAAAGCCGCTGGGCGCAACCGATGTTCGTCCCGCGATGCCGGCCAAAGAGCCTCCGGCCGCCGGCGTCGAGCCGGCGCAACCGGCCAAACCTTCGCTGTCCGAAGCGGCCGATGAATTATTTTCCGAGCCTCAGTCCAACGAGCCGGCCCCTGCCGGTCCGGCGGCCATCGAGAGCATTCCGGCTCAGCCTGCCGCCACCCAGGAGCCCAACTCCACCGATGACTTCTTCGAATCGGAGATGCTCAAGACGCTGGCCGATGCCGAAAAGAAAAAGCAGCAGGAAGCCATCGCCGAGGCGATGCTGTCTGAGCTGCAGTCCCAGCCGGTCAATGAACCCAATGCCGCGCAGCAGCCTGAGCCCGGCATGTCCGAACAAGAGGTCCTGAAGCTGCTGGGGGCTTTGACCCAGGAGCAAGCCGCTCAGCAGGCCGCCGCCCAGCCGACGGCAGCGCCGCAGCCCCAGCCCTCAACCGAACAGCCCGTGCGGACCGAACCGAATATCGCGCCCTTGAAGGCCGAGATCGATGGCTTGCGCGACCAGTTGGCGCGGCTGGAACAGATGCTGTCCGAACGCGCTGACACAGCCGAAAAGACGCAAAAAGAGGGCAAAACGGAAGCGCCTGAAAAACCCATGGAGGTCCCCGCTCCGCACAAAGAGAACGTGCAATTGCCCCCGCAGATCGCCAACGCCGAAATTGAGACGGTGATGGACCTGCCCCAGGAGATCGACCTGGAAAACCTGGTTGACCTGGTCGGCAAGGAACTGGGCCTTAACTACATGTATGATAAGACCATCCTGGCCGGTCAGAAGGTGCAGCTCAAGGTGCATGGCGGCAAGATCAAGGTCAGCGAGACCTATTCTCTGCTCGAATCCGTCCTGCGGTTCAAGGGGTTTGTGATGACCCGCCGCGACGGCCTGGTCACCATTCTCAAGGCCGGCGACGCGAAGGCCGAACCGGTCATTCGCGCACCCGGCGAGCCGATCCCGGCCGGCGACATCGTGGTCAGCACCGTCTTTCATCTGAAGCACATCGACGTCAACAGCGCGCAGAACATGCTCAAGGGCATGAACCTGGGCACGACCTTTACGCCCATCGCGGAGACGAACACGCTCATCGTGACCGATTACGCCTACCGCATGAGCCAGATCCGCCAGGTGCTGGAGATGATTGATGTCAAAGGCGAACTGAAACAGTACAAGTTCCGCACTCTCAAATACCTCAAGCCCAGCGAACTGCTTCCCAAGCTCAAGGACCTGGCCGGCCAGCTCCAGGGCGTCAATCTTCAGATCAGCACCCCCGCGGCGCCTGTCGCGATGCGCACCGTGCAGACCCGCGACCCGCAGACCGGCCGCACCATCACGCAGCAGGTTCCCGCCGCGACGGCAACGCCCAGCGCCCAGCAGTCGGCGCAGCCCGACGCCGTCTATATCGATACCGATGACCGCACCAACCGCATCCTGGTTGCCGGCCGGGCCGCCCAGATCGAAATGGTCAACGAACTCATCGATGCCCTCGATATCGCGCAGTTCGACCTGAAATACGTTCGCGAATACATTATTCAATATGTCGAGGCGATCGAGGTGGTCAACGTGCTCAACGAGTTGGGACTGGCCAATGTCACCGTCCAGACCCCGCAAGGCTCGACTATGCAGCCGCAGATGACCTCCGGCCGCATGAGCGCCGCGCAGGCGCGGGCCATGCAGCAGGGCCAGCCTCAGCCGGCGCAGCCCCAGCCGGTCGTTTCGCAGGGGGCCGCGGCGCAGGCCGGTTCGGCGGAGCAGCCCTATGTGGCGATCCGCCCGGCGACCAACTCGCTATTGGTCAACGCCACCGCCGAGCAGCACAAGGCTATCGAACTGGTGATCGCGCACGTCGATGTCATCCAGAAGGACCAGCGAACGATTCGCCAGTACGAGATCCAGCACGTCGATACGCAGGAGATCATGAACACGCTGTCCGACCTGGGCATTATCGCCCAGCAGAATACGCAGTCACAGTATGACACCTACGGCCGCTCGTCCTCGCGGGACGGGCGCTCGTCGCGGGACGGCCGCAGCATGCAGCAGCAAAATCAAATGCTGATGCAGCAGCAGACGGCCGAAGGGATCGCGCCGCTGTCGCTGCCGACGGCCGAAGGCGGCTCGACAATGGATATTACCGCCGAGCAGCCGCAGATCGCCGTCCTCAAGGCCAACAATTCGCTGCTGGTCTTTGCGACGCCGCGCCAGCATGATGCGATCGCGCTGGTGATCGCGCACGCCGACCGCCTGCCGATCCAAACGACCACACCTTACGTGGTCTATGCCCTCGAGAACCAGGACCCGGCGGATCTGGCCGACGTCCTGACCAAGCTCATCGGCCAGACCGTCAAGGAGGCGGCCCAGCCCTCCACCCCGGAGTCCAAGATCCAGACCGCCCCGACCCAGTCGCAGCAGACCCAATCGGTCATCCCCACGCTGGAAGAAGAACAGATCACCATCGTGCCGGATGAACCCTCCTATTCGCTCATCGTCTATGCCAATAAGCGCAATCAGCAGTGGGTCAGCGAACTCATCAAGCAGTTGGATGAATACCGTCCGCAGGTCCTCCTCGACTGCACCCTTGTGGAGATCACAAAGGATGACGAATTCCAGTACAGCATTGATATGGTCGCCAAGACCTACGATGGAGATTCGCTTCAGCCTGCCACGCCGGTTGAGCCGATTGGCACGCCTTTCAGTGTCGGCAAGACGCTGGCTGATTCCAGTACCGCCGGCGGCAATATTACCGCCTTCCTGAATACGGGCTCCGTGCAGGCGCTTTTGACGGCCATGCAGAAAAAAGGTTTTGGACGGGTGATGTCTCAGCCCAAGCTGCTTGTCAAAGACAATGAGGACGGCGAGATCAAATCCGAAACCAAAACTTCCATCGCCCAGAAAAAAACGATTATACAGCCCGGCTCAGAAACTGGCTCGACGATTACCTCTGAAGACGTCAGTTTCGCCGAATATTCGGCGGGCGTGACGCTGAAGATCAAACCCCATATCAGCAAAGGCGATATGCTGCGTTTGGAGATTACCCTCACCAGGGCCGATTTTAAACTTCAGCCCGATGTGACGATTGGAACCTCCGGCAGTTTCCCGCGCCCGCCGGACATCCTTTCCACAGACGTCACCTCCGTGGCAACAGTCCCCGATGGCACAACGATCGTGCTGGGCGGCCTGGAATCGGTGACGCAGAATAAAGGTACCACCAAGGTGCCGATTCTCGGCGATATTCCCCTGCTGGGAACGCTCTTCCGCAGTGTGGATGATACGGACAAGCAAACCAAGCTCTATGTCTTTGTCAAGGCCCATATCATTCGGCCCAGCGATGAGCTTGCCGGCCTCAAAGACATTAAGCGCGTTTCCGATATGTACCGTAAAGAATTCGAGAACATGGAAGCTAAGTTCCAGAGGCAATCTGCCATCCCGGGGATTAAGTCCAAGCCGCTGGACCCGCCGAATGTTCTCGAGCAGGATGACCCGTATCTTGACGAGCTTGAACAAAAGTTGCAGATCATGGACCTTGAAAAAAGTTCAGCTCGGTAATGGAACGCAGGCATCTTACCTGCACTGATGTATCGCCAACTTGAATGCTGTTTGAGAAATGAAATGCCGGCTGGAAGCCGGCGGTACCAAACGATGAAAGAGTTATTGATCCAAGCGGCCCGGCGAACCGGCGTGATCAACGCCGATTCGCTGGAGGGCTTTTTTAATGAGCATGCCGACGACGCGCTGCGCGTCGATCAGCTTTTGCTCGCTGCGCCCAACTTCACCGAGGATGCGGTGCTGCGTCTGTTTGCCGAGGCGCTGCAGATGACGTACTTCGAGGAGATCGATGCGCATCACGTGCCGAAGGAATTCATCGAGTCTATCCCGGCGCCGTTTGCGCAGCATCACTCCGTGATCGGGCTTCGCAACGGCGACGAGGCCGCGCCGCTGATGGTCGTGACGGCCAGCCCGCTTAACGCCACGGTGGTTGACAACGTCTCGAAGATGCTGCATCGGCCGGTGGAGGCTGCGCTGAGCACCCGCGCTGCCATCACCGCCGCCATCGACGTCGCCTACGAGCAGAAGAATACCGTCATCGAGGAAGTCGCCGAGGAACTGGATTCGCAAAACCTCGAGCAGCTTGCCGACGAGGCGGGCAGCAGCGAGGACCTGCTGGACGTCGTCAATCGTCCGCCGGTCATCCGGCTGGTCAACGACATCCTCTTCCGCGCGCTCCAGATGCGGGCCAGCGATATCCACGTACACCCCTTCGAGACCAAGATCGTCGTGCGCTATCGCATCGACGGCATTTTGTACGATACGCTCACGCTCAACCGCAACGTGCTGCCGCTGGTCATCTCGCGTATCAAGGTGATGGCCGGCATGGACATCGCCGAACGGCGCATGCCGCAGGACGGGCGGTGCAGCGTTCGTATCGGCCAGCGCGAGATCGACCTTCGCGTCAGCACCGTGCCCACCAGTTACGGCGAGCGGGCGGTCCTGCGACTACTGGATAAAAGCTCCGGCGTACTGACGCTGGAACAGCTTGGCTTCTGGGAACAGGATAAGCAGGTCTTCGACAAGATGATCAACCGCACGCACGGCGTCATCTTCGTCACCGGCCCGACCGGCAGCGGCAAGAGCACGACGCTCTACGCATGCCTGAACCGCATCGACTCGACCGTCAAAAACATCATGACCGTCGAGGACCCGATCGAATACCAGCTTGAGGGCATCAGCCAGATGCAGGTGGCGCCCAAGAAGGGCATGAACTTTGTCAACGCGCTGCGGCATATCCTGCGCCAGGACCCGGATGTCATCATGGTGGGCGAGGTGCGCGACGAGGAAACCGCCGCGATGGCCATCCAATCGTCCCTGACTGGCCACCTGGTGTTCAGCACGCTGCACACCAACGACGCCGCCGGAGCCATCAGCCGTCTGCTGGATTTCGGCGTCGAGCCCTACCTGGTCAGCTCGTCGATGATCTGTGTGCTGGCCCAGCGGCTTGTGCGGCGGATCTGCCCCGACTGCCGCCAGCCCTACGAGGCCCCCGCGCACGAGGTGCGCGAGCTGGGCATCGGCGAGGATATCAAAGACGCGGTCTTCTATAACGGCGTCGGCTGCGCCAAGTGTTTCGATACGGGCTATCGCGGCCGGACCGGCATCTATGAATTGATGATCATCAATGAAGATATCCGTGAGCTGATCTACAAGCGCCAGACGGCCGGGGCCATCAAGCGAAAGGCCCTGGAGTACGGGATGCAGACGCTGCGCATGGACGGCACCCGCAAGGTCCAGCAGGGCGTCACGACCATCGCCGAAGTCATGCGCGTCACGCAATCGGACATTTAAATTTCCAATTTCCGATTTCCTATTTTCAAATGACAGATGAACTTGGAAAACAAATTGATAAAAGGGATTTGCAGAAAAGAACGATGGTATTTGCTCATCGCTGCATGAGGCTGTGCTCGGCCTTGCCTGAAAATTGGCGGTCTCATCACGTGCGCAGTCAGCTTATAAGATGTGCAACGTCCGTTGCCGCTAATTATCGTGCAGCATGTATATCGCAAAGCAAACCAAGTTTTATATCAAAACTTGGAGTGGTTGTAGAAGAATGTGATGAAGCGACTTTCTGGATTGAGTTTATTGTGGGGGAGGAAATATTGACCTTAAAACAGTGTTCATCTTTACTTAAAGAATCGAAGGAGTTGACCAGCATCTTTGCGGCTTCTCAAAAAACGGCTCGAAGCAATAGGAAATTGGAAATAGGAAATCGGAAATCGTAAGTGCCAAGGTTTGAATACATCGCGATTGATTCGGCCAAAAAGACCGAAAAGGGTACCGTGACCGCCGAAAATGCGTTCGCGGCCCGCAAGCATCTGCGCGGCCGCGGCCTGCACCCGACGGATATCAAGCAGGTCCGCATGGAGACCACCGAAAAGACCGTTCGCGGCCTGCTGCACCGTTCGTCCAAAAAAGAAGTGGGCAGCTTCACCAAGGAACTGTCCACCATGCTCAACGCCGGCATCAAGCTTACCGAGGCCCTCAACGTGCTGACCCTGCAGGTCACCAACCCCGCGTTCCGCACGGCCATCACTGAGATTCGCGACAAGGTCGTCACCGGCGAATCGTTCGCCGAATCGATGGCCGAGTACGAGCAATTTTTCGATCTCATCTACATCAGCATGGTCCGCGTCGGCGAGGTCACCGGCACGCTGGGCCCGACGCTGGCCAGGATGGCCGCCTTCATGGAAAAACGTCAGCGCCTCGAAAACAAGATGACTACCATGATGATCTATCCGGCGGTGCTGATGCTCGTGTGCGTCATCGTCGTCATCGTCATCATGATCTGGGTCATCCCCAAGATCACCGAGCAGCTCGTCAAGACCGGTCAGAAGCTGCCGTTCATGACGCGCCTCCTGATGAACATCTCCGAACTGCTGACCAGCCCCTGGGTGCTCGTGGTCATCCTGGGGATCGTCGGCCTGTTCCTGCTGTATCGGCGGGCCGTCAAGACCCCCAAGGGCGCCTTATGGCGTGACAAGCTCATCCTGAACCTGCCCGGTTTTGGGCCGTTGCTCAAGCAGCAAATCCTCCAGCGGTTTACTTCGACGCTGGCCACGCTTCTGGGTTCCGGGCTGTCGATGGCCGAGTCGCTGCGGGTCGTCTCGCAGGTGACCGGCAACGTCATTATGTCCGACGCCATCAAGCAGGCCCGCGAGCGCATCCTCTCCGGTTCCGATATCTCCACGCCGCTGCGCGAAAGCGGCATCATCGACCCCTCGACCGCCCACATGGTCACCGTCGGCGAAAAGAGCGGTGAACTCGAGCAGATGCTGCGGATGATCGCTGAAAATCTGGAGGCTTCATCCGATATCGTGATCGAGCGGCTCAGTGCGATTGTTGAGCCGGTCATTATCGTCTTTATGGCAATTATCATTGGCGGCATCGCCTATGCGACGCTGATGCCGCTGTTCCAGTATTCCGTAACTCAATTTTAACGGAAATCTAACCACGGAATGCACTGAATGACACGGAAAAATAAAAGTAAAGAATTACTTCAGTGTACTTCCGTGTATTCCGTGGTTGAAATTTGATATTGCACAAAAATCAGTGCTTACAATTTATTTTATCGAGAGGTATGATATGAAACGCATTTGCAAGAACAGGGGTTTTACGCTGGTTGAGATCATGGCGGTGCTGCTGATCATCGGCCTGCTGGCCGGCATCGCGGCCAAGAACTTCATGGGCCAGACCGAAAAAGCCAAGGTCACCGTCACCAAGGCCACGCTCAAGAACCTGCACGCCGCGGTCAATATGTTCAAGCTGGACACCGGCGTCTATCCCAGCGAAGACGTCGGCCTGATCGAACTTATCGAGCAGCCCGCCGATCTGCAGGGCTGGAATGCGGAAGGCTACCTGGAAGGTACCGATGTGCCGCGCGACGCCTGGAAGAACGATTTCGTCTACATGCTCAATCCAGAGAACGGCAAACCGTTCGTGATCATCAGCTACGGCGCCGACGGCAAAGAGGGAGGCGAAGGCAATGACATGGACCTTTGGAGCACGGACGTTGACTAGCGAATCGACGATTGATGATTGTCGATGGTCGATTGGAACCGAATGGATAGCAAAGAACTAAAGGAACGCACCAAACGCTTTGCGTTGAGATGCATAAAGCTGAGCTATGCCTTGCCGGACACTCCGCTGGGAAGGCACAAGACGGCCGCAAAAAATCGTCCATCATCCATCGTCAATCGTCAATCAAAAGGCTTCGTTCTCGTGGAGATGCTGCTGGTGGTGGCGGTCGTTGGTCTGATGGCCGGTGCGGCCATGCTCAGCTTTGGCGGCATCTGGGGCAACCTGCGCTTTAAGCGCCAGGCCGAGAACCTGGTCCGCGTCTTCCAGTTGGCCCAGAACGCCTCCGCCGAGACTGACCGGCACTACGCGGTCGTCCTGGATTTTACCGAGCAGGCGTATATCCTTCGCCAGTTCAACTCGCTCGACCTATCGACGATGCCTGACGATGAGGCCATCCTCGACAAGGTCTATTTCAACGATGCCCTGACCATTGACTACGTGCTCTATGATGACCTCGAGGACACCCGCGAAAAGGGCGACAACGGCGACAGCGTCACCGAGGCCCGTTTTCTGGCGGGCAAGTCCGGCTGGCAGTTCGGCGGCAAGGTCGTCCTGCTCGATGAGAAGGGCAGGCCCTGGACCATTCTGGTCCACCGGTTCGCCAAACCCGTCGAACTGGTCGAAGGCGACGCGGATATGTACCTGCCGCAATACCCGGAGCAGGTACCGTTTTGAATTAAGAATTAAAAATTAAGAATTCATAGTTTTAATGATGAATCTGTGTGATCTGTGAAATCTGTGGTTTCAAAACCCGTTCGTCGTCGCAGCGGTTTTACGCTTGCCGAGGTTGCCGCGGCGATCGTCCTGCTGGGCCTGCTGGTCGGTTCGTCGCTGACGCTCATCAACCGCTACATCGATACGGTCATGGACATGCGCCTGCGCGACCAGGCCTTTGAGATCGCCCACTCGAACATGGAGCGGCTGCTGTCGGAAAACTCGCTGTCCGACATGGACGATTACGGCACGGACGAGTTCAACCCCGACATGGATTGGGAAACGATCGTGGAACCGTTCTTCGAGCCGGTCACCAACCAGATGTGGATCCGCGCCGTCTGTACGGCCGGCTTTACCGATACCAAGGGCGAGCGCCAGGATGTCGAGCTGGAGCACTGGATCACCAATCTCACGCCCGAGCAGGTCAAGCAGATCAAGGCCCAGCAAAAGGCCGAGCAGGAATTTATGGACCTTCTCCAGGGCGGTGAACTGAGCGACATGCAGAAGGCTACGGTAGCATTCATGCTCCAGGAAGGGATGGACGTGGAGGCCTATCACAAGTTCCTCAAGCAGCAGCTTCGCGACAAACTGGAGTACCTGTCGAGCAAAGGTTTCGAGGGTTACGAGGGTTTCGAACAACAGCTTGCGGACGAGGAAGACCTCTTCCTGCAGGACAAGGGACTTGATTTCAACAAGTACAATGAATTCGTCCAGACGTTTGATCCGCTGACGTTTGATCCTACGCAGTTTGAACTTAACCCCAAGGCTCAGCGCGATACCGAGGGTTCAGAGTTTGGACCTGAAGAAACCAAGGACCCGATGCAGCTTTTGCCGCCGGACATCCTCCAGCAGATGCAGGGGCCGGCCCGGGAATAAAATGAATACGCTTGTGCGAAAACCTGTTGGCTTTACGCTGGTCGAGACCCTGGTGGTCCTGGCCCTTTCGTCCATGATCATGATAGCCATCCTGGGCATCTACCAGCAGGTCCGCGCCGGCGCTGTCGCCATCACCGGCCAGCTTGAGAAGAACCGTCTCAATGCCGAGATCCTGCAAAAGATCGCCGAAGACATCGACCGCCTGGCCGCGCCCGGCTTTGAGGCCACCATCAATTTCCGCAACAAGCTCGACAGCGGCTATCGCTCGGCTCAGCTCATTCTCGAAAGCAGTTTCTACGGCAACAACAATCGCAAAATGACCTATGAGCGCATCGTTTGGCAAACCTCTTACGACGCCTTCAGCGATTCGATGATCCTTTACCGCCTGCACGACGGCATCAACGTCGAAGACAAGATCATCGAAAAAACCCCCGACGAGTCCTCGGGCGCGGGCCTTTTTATTCCCGTCGCTTCCGGCGTGACCTATTTCGAATGCAAGGCCCAGCAGGGCGAGGATGTCCTGGGCGCATGGACCGCCGCGGCGCTGCCCAAGGCCGTGCGGATCGGACTATCCTTTGAATTTCCGCGCCAGCTTGAGGACGGCACGGTTGGCGTGCCCGAAGAGGCCGTTTCCTTCCGTACCATCGCGGTCGATCGCACCCGGATGATCGCCTACAACTTCGTCAAGAAGAAATTCGATATTCCCGAGGACCCCAACGAAACGCCCGAGGACCCCAATCGCCCGGCTATAGAGAACAAGGCTGCTCCCGACCAGCCGCCTCAGGAGGGCAAATGACCTCCAGCGCTGCTAAAACCCGGTCCCGGCTGGACGGCCGCTCGCGCAGCGGCTTTGCGCTGCTGCTGGCCATGGTCGTACTGGTCGTGCTGGCTTCGGTCGCCGCCGGCCTGTCCGTGCAGTTGACCATGGCTAAGCGCCGCCAGCAATACCGCATCGAGTACAGCCGAGCCCGCTACGGCCTGGATTCGGCCATGAAGTACATCCTGTCCGTTATGCCGACAAAGACGTTCCAGCTTCAGCCGCGCCCGGATGCGCCCGATTTCTCCGACCTCTTCTGGATGAGCGACGCCGACTACGGCCAGTTCATCGAATATTGGGCCTCCACTGCCACCGAGGAACAGATTCGTGCCGCCGTCAAAGAGGATGCGTTTTCGCTGAATGCCTCCGAGGAAACAGATTCCAGCCTCAGGTCCTGGCTCAATTCGCTGTTCGGCAGTCCCGAGCAGCCGTCCCAGCTCGACCCGAACGGTCTGGCCGATCCGAACGCCGCCAATGCCGGACCCGATTATGACGGACCGCTTGGCGATATTGACCCCAACCAGATCGAGGTCCCCGGTCCTTACGGCGTGCCCTGGCCCTATGTTATCGAGCCGATCAAACTGAAGATCGGCACCTCCAATGTGACCATTACGATCGAGGACGAGAACGCCAAGATGCCGCTGAGTTGGATGGTCACCAATTTTCAAAAGGTCAACGAGCAGGCCGAGTACTCGCTGGAGACCTTTGCCGAGTGGATGCGGATGACACCCATGGAAACAACGCAGCTCAAGGCCGAACTGCAAGAGGTTTACAAGCAGAAGATGTTCCAGGTCAACCCCAGCCCCATCCTGCTCAAGGCCGCAGCCCCGGCGAATACCAATCCGGCGTCTGCGAACCGCTTTGCCGCCAGCCGCCGAACGACCTCCCGCACCGCGCCCGGTCAAAGAGCTGCCAATCCGAGTCAGCCCGCCGCCAGCGCCGCTACGACCAAAGAACGGCCCGCCTCGGCACATGCCACGGATTTTGCCAAGCTGTTTCACAGCGCGCTGCTGGATCACGAGATCCTTTCTCGCCCGCTGCCCGATACCGGCACAAGGGTCGAGAACGCCGAAAAATATCTCTCGCTGTGGGGCGCCCAGCGGATCAACATCAACACCGCGCCCCGGCACGTCCTGGAGGCCGCCTTTATGCTGACCGGCGATGCCTTCATCGCCCCCGAACTGGCCCAGAAGGTTATCGAGCAGCGAAAGGAAAAGCCCTTTCAAAACGTGGATCAACTCAAGACCATCGGCCTGATCGACAGCTCGATGTTTGACACGATGAAAAATTATATTACGACGACCAGCACCTTCTTCAAGATCCGCGTGACCAGCAGCAGCGGCAACGCCACCGCCGCCGCCGTCGCCACCGTCATCAAGGAAGGCAAAAACGTCGAACCCTTGGCGATACTTTATGGCTATTAAAGTAACGCAGGCTTCCAGCCTGCGCTGTAAAAGGATTCTTACCACGGAATGCACTGAATGACACGGAAAGAAAAATTAGATTTTTCACTTCAGTGTACTTCCGTGAATTCCGCGGTTTAAATTGAACCTATACGATAGGAGTAACAGTGGAAGAAAAAGGAAGTTTAGGCATTTACCTGGCTCCGGATAAAGCCGTCGCCGTCTGGACCTCTCCCGGCACCGATGCCGCTTTGGTGCACCGGCTCGCCGTCCAGCCCGATGCCGAGCAGCCGGCGGGCATCGCCCTGCAGGCCGCACGGGCGGCGGCGCGGGCGGGATTCGCCTTCGATGAGGCCTTCATCGCGATCGACTGCGGCTATTTCACGCAGTACAATCTCAATTCCGAGTTCGATGACTACAAGCAGATCGAAACGACCATCAAGTTCGACGTCGAAGAAGCCGCCGCCTCGGACGCTGTCAACCTGGCCGTCGCCTTTGAGATTACCGGCAAAGAGACCGTCGGCGCCGCCGTCAACGTCTATACCGCCGATCGCCAGCGCCTCACCGATATCCTGCTCGACACGCAGGAGGGCGGCCTGGACCCGACCCTCATCGAGCCCGACGCCGTCGCCCTGGTCCGCGCCCTGTGCCAGACCTCGCGCTTCGCCGAGCAGACCGATGCGCTCTTTATCGTCCTGTCCGAGAAGAACTGCTACCTGCTCCGTCCGCACGCCGGCTTTGCCCCCATGGTGCGAACCCTCCTGGTTCAAGGCGTTTCCAATATCGAAGCGATGCTTACCCGCGAGATCCTGCTGGCCCGCGCCTCACAGGCCCAGAGCCCCCTGGCCGACCTCATCCTGATCGGTCAGACCAAATCCATCAACACGGCTTTGCTCGCCCAGCGCACCGGACTCAAGGTTCGGACCGAAAGCCCGGAAAAGAATCTGCTTGGCACGCTTGCCGATGATGGCCGGTTCGCCGTCCATGAACTGCTGTCCGCCTACGGGGCGGCACTGGCGGCACGAAGCCGCACCGGGCGCGTCGATTTCCGCCGCGACTTCATGCCCTACCAGGGCCAGCGCAAGATCATGCAGGCCAGCCTCCGCATTCTGAGCATCGCCGCCGCCGTTCTGCTGCTGACCATCGCCATCTTTTTCCAGGCCAAGGCCTTCCGCATGAAAGGCTATGCCCGCAAGCTCAGCGATAAGAACATCGCCCAGTACAAGGCCGTCATGCACGGTAACCCTCCGGCCAATGCACAGCCCAGCACAAAACTCAAGAGCGTCGTTACACAGGTAAAGAATCTCGAGGCCGGCATCGGCCTGGGCGACGACAGTTCCATCCCCGCCAAGCTGACCTTTTTCTTTGAGGCCGTCAACAGCACGCCGGCCAATGTCGATATCGTCATTCAGCAGGTCACTGTCACCAGCCGTTCCATGAAGGTGAAGGGCGACACCAACTCGCGTTCCGGCACGATGTCCCTGCTCAACGAGATCAAGAAACACCCGCGCATCGCGCTGGGCTCCGAGCGGCTGGTCACTGACGGCGCCCGCGACGTTTTTGAAATCACCATCAACCCGAAAAAGACAGAGGCTCGCAAATGAAGGATATAAAGCAAACGCTGAGAAACCCAAACTTTTACTACATTGCCGTTCCGGCGGTCTCGCTGTTTTTTGCGCTGCTGTCCGGCTTTGTCTCTTATCCTCGCGCCGTTCAGGCATGGAGCGACAGCAAGGACGAATACGAAAAGTCGCAAAAATCGATCGGCCAGTTGCTGGAGCTCCAGCCGGAGCGCCTGGCCCTCAGCGCCGGGTCCGGCCAGGGTGACAAGTTCGATTTCACTGTCATTGTCGATAACTTCGCCAAGGCCTTCTCGCTGGCCCCCAGCAACTACACCACAAGCGTCAAAGGCGAGGTCAAGAAGCAGGGCAAGACCGCCCGCACCGCCACACTGTCCATCAAGAGCATCGATATCGTGAAGCTCACGGAATTCCTCTCTTCGATGCTCGCCCAATGGCCCGATTTGGAATGCGACATCCTGAGTCTTAATAAAACCAAGGCCGGTAAGGACGACTGGAAGGCTGACCTTACCCTTACCTATTACTACTGAACCGATTCTGTCGCTATTCAGTACTATTTGTGGTCAATCATCAATCATCAATCATCAATCATCAATAATCAATCATCAATCGAGTTGACCTATCGGTTTTTTTTTGAGATACTACAGGGCTTATGAGACAAAAGATCGCGATATTGGGTTCCACCGGTTCCATCGGCCGCAGCACGCTGGACGTCGCTAGCGCCATGGAGTCCGAGTTCGAGGTCGTCGCCCTCAGCGCCCATCGCAAGATCGACCTTCTGGCCGAACAGACACGGCGGTTCAAGCCCCGGTATGTCGCCATAACCGACGGCGTGCCGCTTGATGCCTTCAAGGCCCTGGTTCCCGAATTTGGCGGTCGCTGCCTGCAAGGGGCCCAAAGCCTGGTTGAACTGGCGACGCTGGATGAAGTCGATATTGTGGTTTGTGCCGTCGTCGGCGCCGCCGGATTGCCCGCGGCACTTGCCGCCGCCTCCAAAGGCAGACGCCTGGCCATCGCCAACAAGGAACCGCTGGTCATTGCCGGGCGATTGTTGACCGAGGCCGCCAAAAAAAGCGGCACGGCGCTTCTGCCCATCGACAGCGAACATTCGGCGGTGTTTCAGGCGCTTCAGGCCGGCCGGCCTGACGAGGTCAAGCGGATCATTCTCACCGCTTCCGGCGGACCGTTCCGCAATGCCTCGCGCCAAGAGATGAACAACGCCGGCGTGACTGAGGCGCTGGCCCACCCGACCTGGTCCATGGGCCCCAAGATCACCGTCGATTCGGCAACGATGATGAACAAGGCCCTCGAAGTGATCGAGGCTGTCTGGCTCTTTGGCCTTTCGCCCGACAAGATCGACGTTCTGATTCACCCCGAGTCGGTCGTTCATTCGATGGTCGAGTTCATCGATGGTTCGATCATGGCCCAGCTCGGAACCCCCGACATGAAGGTCCCGATCCAATATGCCCTGACCTGGCCCAAACGCGCCAAAGGACTCGCGCAGGGCCTGGCGCTCGAAAAGCTCAAACAATTGAATTTCCAGGCCCCGGACCCGGATAAGTTCCGTTCGCTGGTCCTGGGCTTTCAGGTCGCTCAGACCGCAGGCTCGGCCCCGGTCGTGTTCAATGCCGCCAACGAGGCCGCCGTCTCGGCCTTCCTCGAAGGCCGCATTCGCCTGGGCCGGATCGTGGAACTGATCGAGGATTGCCTCAATGCCCACTCCGTCCGGCAGGACCTCACTCTCGATGGATTGCTGGAGATCGACGCCTGGGCCAGGCGCTACGTGCTCACCCGTCTAGGACAGAACAAAACCGCTCACATGGCAAAAGTATAATTTCAGAGGTTTCAATGACAGAAGATAAATTGCCGCAAAAATCCGCAACGGACCAGTCCAACAACACCGTTCGACAAATGCTGTTCTTTCTGGCCATCCTCGGTGCGCTGGTCATCTGGGGCGTCTATCATCCTTCGGCCGCGCTGCGCGTGCTGGCGGTCCTGCTGGGCTTCGGCGGCATCATCATGGTTCACGAGTTCGGCCACTTCATCGTGGCCAAGCTCGGCGGCATCAAGGTCGAGGCCTTCTCCATCGGCTTTCCGCCGGTCGTGCTGGGCATCCGCAAGCTCAAAAAGGGCTGGCGTCTGCGCGTCCTGCCCAAGATCGGCGAACCGGTCGCCCTGCAGGAGGGAGACCATGAAACCGAATACCAGATCGGCCTGTTTCCCATCGGCGGTTTTGTCAAGATGCTGGGGCAATCCGACACCGGTTCGGCAGAGGCCACCGAGGACCCGCGTTCCTACACGAATCGCCCCGTCTGGATCCGCATGGCCACCATCGCCGCCGGCGTGATCTTCAATGCCGTCGGCGCCATCCTTATCTTTATGGTGCTGTTTATGCACGGCCTGGACCAGAAACCCGCCGTCGTCGGCAACGTCATGGCCAATTCACCCGCCGCCGATGCCGGCCTTCATCCCGGCGACCGCATCATCGAGGTCAATGGCGAACGCTTCGTCAATTTCGAATGGGTCGGTATGGCCCCGGCGCTGTCGGCCCCCGGCGAGCCCATCTCCTTTGTCGTGCGCCGCGACGGCGCCGAGCAGCAGATCAAGGTCATTGCCGAAAAGCGGGATGATGACAATTCCGGCCTTCGCGCTACCGGCATTTCGCCGGCCCAGACCCTCACGATCGAGCCGCTCATCGCCAAGTCGCCTGAACTGACCGAAGAGATCTATAAACTGACCGGCCTTCGCCCCGGCGATGCAGTCAAGGCCATTGACGGCAAGTCCGTCACTACCGCCTGGGATTTTGAAGAATCCGCCGCCGCCATCTTTAAACCGCAAACCACCGTCACCGTCTCGCGCCAGTGGCCCCCGGACGCAGCGCAGCGCACAACGGTCACACACGATTTTCCGCTCGAGGTGCTGCCGGTCGTCCAGAATTTTCGCAATGCCATGGACCTGGCGCATTTTGGCACCATGGTCCCGCTGCTCAAGATCGACAGCGTGGTCGAGCCGCCCGCCATTGTCAGCCTGCCCAAGCGTCTGGCCAATTGGTTCAGCCGCACCGTTCTGAGCAGGCCCGCGGCCCCGCGCCAAACGAGCGGCCTGGAAAAAGGCGATATCCTCATCAAGATCGCCGACCAGGACTATCCCACCTACAAGCAGCTTCGCGAGCTGACCATCGCCTACAAAGATAAGGACCTGCCGCTGGCCGTCCTTCGCAAAGATCAAAGCGGACAATGGCAGAAGGTCGAGGTCACGATGCAGCCCAGGGTGGACCCGGGCACCGATCGCGTCATCATGCGGATCGTGCCCGTGCTGGATATGCAAAGCCCCGTCGTGGCGCAGACGATTCCCGCCGCGGCCGTTTCCGGTCAGCCGCTGGAGATCCCCGCCGGCGCGCGAATCAAGGCCATCGATGACAAGTCCGTCAGCAGCTTCTTCGAGATTGCCTCCGCTTTGCAGGCTGCCGCCGGCAAGAAGGTCACGGTCCATTTCGAAGCTGACGGCCAACCCGGTCAGGTCGGCCTGGCTGTCCCGGCGATCGAACCCGTCCATGCGCGGGCAATGCTGGGCATCGGCATTCCGCTGGCCGATCTCACCGAGGAATTCAAGGCCTCCAATCCCATCCAGGCCGCCGGAATGGGGCTGCGGAAGACATGGCACTTTGTCCTCCAGAGCTATATTACGCTTGGCCGTCTCTTCCAGGGCAGTGTCCCCGTCTCGGCTCTGAGCGGCCCGGTCGGCATTATTCAAATGACCTACCAGGTCGCCGGCACTTCGCTGGCGGACTACCTCTATTTTATGGGGCTGATCAGTTCCTGCCTGGCCGTGATGAACCTGCTGCCGCTGCCCGTGCTCGACGGCGGCCACCTGGTCATCCTGCTCATCGAAAAGATCAGCGGCAAACCCATCAACGAGCGGGTGCTCGCCGGCGCGATGTATGCCGGCATGGCTTTGCTGCTGGGGGTCTTCGTGATCATTACATATAAGGATTTGATTCGTATTCTGTTCCCGTAGGAAAGCCTTCAGCCGGTGAATCGCCTGCTCCGAAAACTTTGGTACTGCGGCCGTTCGCGGCGTTGCCCCGTCTGCGGCAGTTCGGTCAGACGCTTTAAGCCCTATGGCCTGGCCCGCCGGCCCGATGCCCAATGTCCCGTCTGCGGAAGCCTCGAACGCCACCGCTTTGTGTGGCTCTTTCTCACACAGCGAACGGGCCTGTGCGATGGGCGACCCAAGCGCCTCCTGCACTTGGCGCCTGAGCCCGAGCTGGAACGCTGTTTGCGGCGTACGCCTGCGCTGGAGTATGTCTCGGCCGATCTCTTTGATCCGCGGGCCATGCTGAAGATGGATATTGCGCAGATGGGTTTTGACGACAGCTCATTCGATATGGTCTATTGCAGTCACGTACTTGAGCATGTGCCCGATGACCGCAAGGCCATCTCCGAGATCCGCCGCGTCCTCAAAAAGGATGGCGTCGCAGTCATCCTGGTTCCCATCACGGCCCGGCAAACGTTTGAGGACCCGTCCGTCACCGACCCGCGCAGACGCGAGGAACTGTTCGGCCAGGATGACCACGTGCGCAAGTATGGCCCCGACTTTTCAGCGAGGCTGGCCGAATGCGGTTTTAACGTCGAGACCGTTTGCGTCTCCGGCCTGCTCTCGAAAGAACAGAGCCAAAAGCTTGGGCTGGCGCGCCTTGACGAAAACAAGACGCCCATTTATGTCTGCACCAAAAAGAATTCGTAACACGGACATCTTGCCCGTGTAATATTAGACTAATAGCATGCAGGACGATGTTGCTTAAAGGATTAGAACCTTGAATGCGGCCGGCGCCAATTTGTCGATCAGCGCTGTGATCCCGGCGTACAACAGCGAGCGCCATATCGGCAGGGCACTGAAAAGCGTCCTTCAGCAAACGCTGCCCGCCGCCGAGATCATCGTGATCGATGACGGTTCCACCGACGGTACCGCGGATGCCGTGCGTGGTTTCGGAAGCGCTGTCCGTCTCATTCAGCAGCCCAACTCCGGCGTCAGCGTCGCGCGCAACGCGGGCATTGCCGCCGCCAAAGGCGACTGGATCGCCTTCCTCGATGCCGATGACGAGTGGCTGCCAAACAAGCTCAAGCTGCAAACCGAGTGCCTGTCGCGGCATCCCGAACTTATGTGGGCCTATGCCAACTTCTACCAAGGCTCCGATGATTCCGAAAAACTGGATCTCGGCCACCCGGCCAAAGCGGGGGACTGCGTCAGCCATTCCGATTACCTGGACGCCTATGTGCATCATGCATACGCCTGGACGGGCACGGTGCTCGTGAATCAGCGCATCTTTGACAGCGTCGGCCTATTCGAGCCCGGCATGAAACGCGCCCAGGACAACGACCTGTGGTTTCGCATCGCGTATCGGTTCCCGCACGTGGGCTATTGCGCCCAGCCGCTGGCCGTCTATCACCTCGACACGCCCGCCAGTTCCACCAAGGTCAACGACAGCGTGGACTTTATGATCGGCCTGGTCCGCCGCCACGAACAGCTTTCCAAAGACGCCGGCCGCTTCGAGGCGTTCCGACCGTGCATAGAGACGATGGTGACCACGTGGGCCCGCCAACTAAACGCCCAAAAGCGCTACGATGACGCCGCGCGCCTGATGTCTGAATTTGCGCCCTACCTGTCGGCGCGGTTCCATCGGGAAATGCGCCTGCGCCGGCTCTGTCCACCGCTGACCGATCTTGCCGTCAATGCCCTGATGCGGCTAAAGCCAAAACCATAAATGCAGAAAAAACCAAACATCCTGTTTGTCACAACTGCCTTGCTGGCGCCGCCGCACGCCGGCTGTATGCTGCGCACGGCCAATGTTGCGCGCCAGCTTGCCAAATGCGGCCGCGTTACCATCCTGGTTGTCGGCGACCGCTTCGACCCCGATTCATGGCAGCTCCTCAAGGGCGAATTTCCCGATTGTCATCGCGTCACGCTCCGCTCCTGGCAAAGCCTGCCCCAGCCTTGGGGCGAACTGCGGCGCAAGTGGGATATGCACTGGCCCTTCAGCAAAGGCATCGGCGCCGACGCCGCCGGCCAGACGCTCTTTGACGAACTTGCCCGAAATAACGACCTCATCTGGTTCCATACCCTCGCCGCCGCCCAGCCCTTCAACAGTGTGCCTTACGACCGTTCCATCATGGACCTCGACGACCTGAATTGGTGCAAGTATGATCAAAGCGCCAAACAGCAGCCCACCGTCCGCTTCAGGATGTCCGCCCGCGTGCAATCGATCAAATGGTGGATCCTGGAACGCGGCTCGATGCGGTGCTATCGCACGGTCGTCGTTTGCAGCAGGGTGGATAAAGCCTTTCTCGGCGGTTCCGAAAATATCCAGATCGTCCCAAACGGTTTTGCGGCGCCCGCCGTTAAGCCTTCCTGGCAAACGCCCGACCCAAACAGGGTCGGTTTCATTGGCACGCTGGGCTACGGCCCCAACGCGGAAGGTCTTCGCTGGTTTCGCGATAAGGTCTGGCCCCAGATTTTGAAACAGCGGCCGCAAATGAAATTGCGCATCATCGGAAAGCCCGCCCCCGAGAAATACCAGATTCCTGCCAATGGCTTTGAGTATCTGGGCTACGTGGACGACCCGCGGCCGGAGATGCAAACCTGGTCGGCGATGATCGTTCCCATCCTTTTTGCCGGCGGAACGCGCATCAAGATCCTCGACGCCTTCAGTAAACTTTGCCCCATCATCTCCACAAGTATTGGCGCTTACGGCATTGACGTGACCCACGAAAAAGACATTCTGCTTGCCGATACGCCCGCCGATTTTGCCGCGGCCTGTCTGCGGCTCTCAACGGACCCGCAATTGGCATTTTCGCTGGCGGATGCCGGCTGGCAGCTCTTCTCTGAGCGGTACACCTGGGATGTGATCGGGCGGAACATCGAAAACATTGTCAATGATCGCGGACAAAATCCGGCAGAAGACAAATGGAATTGAACGGTGAACACACGATTGCCGCCGTCATCCCTGCGTACAACGCGGAGAAATACATCGCGCGCGCCCTGGACAGCGTCCTGGCTCAGGCACGTCTGCCGGACGAGATCATCGTTGTCGACGATGGCTCCGCCGACAACACCGCCGACATCGTCCGTTCCTTCGGCCCCAAGGTCACCCTCATTCAGCAGGCCAACTCCGGCGTCAGCAGCGCCCGCAACACCGGCATCCGCGCCGCCAAATCCAACTGGATCGCCTTCCTTGACGCAGACGACGAATGGCTGCCCGAAAGACTGGCCGCGCAGCTTGCTCTCCTGGAACGCAATCCGCGCCTGGCCTGGACCACAAGCAACTATCTCGAATGTCTGTGCGAGGAAAATCGTACTGCCGCACATATTCCTGTCAAAGAACTGTTGAACGAATTGAATGGCGCCGAGTACTTCAGCAGTTTCCTGGACGCCGCACGCCGCCGGCATTGGGGCCACACCGATTGCATGCTGATCAGAAAAGATGTCCTGCTCGAACTGGGCGGCTTCAACCCCGACCTTCCGATCGCCGAGGACCTGGATATGTGGTTCCGCATCGCCTACCGCTATCCCTGCGTTGGCTTTATTCCGCGGCCCCTGGCGATCCATCATCTGCGAACCTCCGGCAGCCTGATGGTCTCGACCTTCTCCGGCTCGCTCTACACGAATTTCATGGAGCGGCACTTTCAGCTTGCTCGCACCCAAGGCGCCTTCGAGGACTTCCTGCCCGCCGCCTCATCCCTCATGCGCCTTTGGATTCGAGGACTTCTGTTCGATGCTCGAAAAAAAGAAATAAGGGAATTGTTAACGCGCTTCCCCCGGGCCTTTTCACCTGTTTATCGTTGCTGGATCAAGGGCCTGACGATCTTGCCGGCTCTGACCGCTTCGGTTTTGCGCGCGCTCTCGAAGGCGATCCGCACCCTCAAACTGCGGCGGCAACTTACCCGTCCGCCGCGATGACGACGCCGATCAGGGTCGGTTTTGATTATACCAGTACCGATGCACCGGATAACCATCCGCGTATTCCCACAGAACATTGTAGCGGATCCATTCTACGTGCCCATCGAACAAAGCGACATTGCAGCCGCCCCGGTGAATCTTGGGTCTTGCATGATTATAAGGGCTCAAGCCCGCCCCGATCACGCCGCCATTGGAATCATTCATGCCGTCGCCGTCAAAGTCAACGTTCCAGTTCCATCTAACCGGTTCAAAAAGGTCATCACGCTGTACGTCCAGCATTGCCATGTACTGAGCGGATATGCTCACTTTGGACAGCTTGAACGGACCGCATTTCTTGGTAAGCGTCGAGCCATTCCACGAATTCAAATAGATAAATGGCGCCCGTTCGGGACGATGCTCACCGTAGTATACCCCCACCCAGACGGCCTTTTCTCCCCAATTGGCCCTGGCCATCGGACACCTTCGGACCTCGTAAGTCATCCCCCACGTGCCATATCCTTCGCGTGTTAAATACGCTGAAAGCCGGTTGTACCAATAGGTTGTGGAATCAAGCGCGTTGCCTCCGTTTGTAAGGTCACAGGTATCGGCGTACGGCGGGATGGCGCTGTCGTTTTCGCTCGCGTAGGCACTAGTGGCCAGGGCCCACTGCTTCATCTGGGCTGCGCACACTACTTGCCGCGCCAGCAGCTTGGCGCTGTTCAGCGCCGGCAGGATCACCGCAAGCAGCAGCGCGATTACCGCGATCACCACTAAAAGCTCGATAAGGGTAAAGCCCGTATTGAGCGTAAACGTCTTGCCTTTGCAGACAGCCTTAACCATGCCGCCTCCCATTGCGTTAACCATCAAATCCCTATCTGCCTTCTTCTCGCTGCCGCTGCCTCATCCATTTTCCCTGCAGACGCGGCGAAGCTAGGGCCGGTTTTGATTATACCAGTAACGATGCACCGGATATCCATCGGCATATTCCCATAAAACATTGTAGCGGATCCATTCCACATGCCCATCGAACAAAGCAATATTGCACCCGCCCCGGTGCGTCTTGGGCGTAGCCCAGTTATACGGATTAAGATTAACCGCGAGGACTCCCGTGTTGGAATCGTTTGTTCCATCTCCATCATAGTCAGCATCCCACTTCCATCGAAATGCGTCATGCACACGATCCCGCTGTACGTCGAGCATCATTAAATACTGCGCCGGCATTCTGATTGCAGAAAGTTTATAAGGTTTGCACATCATTGTAAGTGTGGAACCATTCCACTGGTTAGGGAAAACAAAAGGAGCGTGTTGTGTCTCATGCAATCCATAATAGACGCCGACCCAGACGGCCTTTTCTCCCCAATTGGCTCGCGCGGTGGGGCATCGTCTAACGGTGTAATCCATGCCCCACGTGCCATATCCCTCGCGCGTCAGATACGCGGAAAGGCGGTTGTACCAATAGGTTGTGGAATCAAGTGCGTTGCCTCCGCTCGTAAGATCACAGGTATCGGCGTACGGCGGGATATCGCTGTCATTCTCGCTCGCATAGGCGCTAGTGGCCAGGGCCCACTGCTTCATCTGGGCTGCGCACACTACTTGCCGCGCCAGCAGCTTGGCGCTGTTCAGCGCCGGCAGGATCACCGCAAGCAGCAGCGCGATTACCGCGATCACCACCAGCAATTCAAGCAGTGTAAATCCGCTGCCAGTGCGTTTCCCATGGTTCGCCATAAGCCCTTTCTCCCATGCAGTCAAACACTCTCCGCCGACAGATTAATGCGCTACAGCCGTTGGGTCAAGAAAATCTCCTTGTACCGTTCAATGATCCTGGCCAAATCATGATGCGATTTGATATATTCCCGGCCGTTTTGCCCAAACTGCTCGGCCTGACCGTCTGCCAGCCACATTTTAAGCGTCTCGACCAACACCTTCCAGTCCCCGCCGGCACAGAAACCGCACCGGTGGCGGCTCAGAAAATCGTCGGGGTTGACGTTGAGCGACAGGATCGCCGCCCCGGCGTTAGCCGCCTGCACGAACGTATTGGGAAATCCCTCCGAGTCGCTCGTATTAACAAACACGCGGGCTGCTTCAAAATACTTGCCAACCTCTCCGAACGGCACCCGTTCAATAAACGTCAGGTTGCCGATCGTTTGCGCTTCTTTGACCAGTTCGCCGTAGCGCTTATCGTCCGTACCCCTCTGACAGATCATTGTGAACGCAATATCCGGGCACTGGCGCGCCAGCTTTAAAAACAGTTCAGGCCGTTTGAACGCAACGCTTCGGGCCACCCACAACACGGAAGTCTTGGCACCCGAATCGGTTTGCGATGGGCGGATCGCGTTCTTGATGACCAGGCTGTTTACATGCAGTGTTCGCAGAAGATTTTCCGCGTCCTGATCGTTTTGCGTCAACAGGAAATGCGCACGTTTAAAGGCCCATTTAACAAACAACCCTCTCACGGGATTCCGGCGGAAATAAGTACCGTCGGTTTCGTCTGTATGGGCTGTACGGTAAACGAACCGACGTCCATGTATCCGGCAGAATGCCGCGATCAGCGTCGTCCCGAGCGAACAGGCCTCGTGCATATAGATGTCCGCGTTGGCCTGCCGCAGGGCCCGCCAGACCTTCCATCCCTCCAGGATCATGCCCCGGTCCGTCTTGACTGATTTATACAGCGTCACACCCTGGCGCGCCTCGATGCGCGGCTGGCCGTAATCGCCAACCACGAACGACACCTCGAAGCGTTCGTCCTTGGCCAGTTCTGTCGCCAGCAGGTACAGATCGACCTCGGCGCCGCCGAACACTTTCTCCACCGCCGGATTAAACAGCGGGTATGCCCCAAGCGATACAAAGCATACACGCGTCCGGGTTTTTTTGCCTATCGCATCCATTGTCGGTACCACATCTTAAACATCATGACGGACCAGAGGATCCGCGAATAATCGCTGCCGCCCGCCTGGTGCAGGTTCCAGTAGCGCTCTACCTGCTTGGGCGGAAAATACTCGCTGCATACCGGGTCGAACAAGATCTCCTTGGCGAAGGCCCTCAGCTCCTTGCGAAAATAATGCACCAGCGGCACGCCGAACCCCTGTTTGCGCCGATACAGAATTGCATCCGGCAACACGCCGGCAAAAGCCTTCTTGAGCAGGTATTTCTTTTGGCCCTTGTACATCTTGAGCCGCGTGGGGATCCGGAACGCGTATTCGGCAAAATCAATATCCAGGAAGGGAACGCGAACCTCAAGGCTGACCGCCATGGCCGCCCGGTCCTCCTTCACAAAAAGACAATCCGGCAGATAGTGCCGAAGATCGTAATTCTGCATGTTCTCCAGGCGATCCGCGTAACAAAAAGCCCGCGTAAAATCATCGCCGAACGTTTGCGGATCCCAGGCTTCATCGCGGCTGCGGAACATGTAACTTAGAAGCATGCCGTATAAAACAGCCTCCGAAACCGGCTCCCGCAGAAAAACACGCAGCTTGTTGAGCAGGTCCTTCTTGAGCCATCGATTCGCCAGCGCGACCATTGCATCGGCCGCCGCCCGCGCCGGCCGCGGCAAGCGGTTCAGTGCCGAAAGCACGCCCAACTGGCGGTAGCGCGGATACCCCGCCAGCAGCTCATCGCCGCCGGTGCCGCTGAGGCACACGGTCACATGCTCGCGGGCCACGCTGGACACCAGCCACGTCGGGATCATCGAGGTGTCCGCGAACGGCTCATCGTAATGATACGGCAGCTTGCCGATCAGCGCCTTGACGTGCTCGGCGGTAAACTCGATTTCATGGTGGTCAGTCTGAAATTGCCTGGAAACGATCGCGGCATACCGAGACTCGTTGAACTCCGCGTGGTCAAACCGAATCGAAAACGTCTTTAGTGCGCTCACGTGTTTGCGCATCAGCGAAACCAGCGCCGAGCTGTCCACCCCGCCGGACAAAAAAGCGCCCAATGGAACATCGCTGATGAGCTGGCGCTGAACAGCCGTCTGGAGCCGGCTTTTCAATTCCGGCAGGATCTCTTCTTCCTTCTGGTTCTCATCCGGCGCAAACCTCCAATCCCAATAACGGCTCACCTCAAAACTCTGGCGGCTCAGATCATAACTCAGCCGATGGCCGGGTTGCAGCTGGCAAACATCTTTCAGGATCGTGCGGCCGCTGGGCATATACCCGAACAGCACGTAGTGATCCAGCGACAACGGTTCGATCGCGCTGGAAAAGCCGCTCTCGAAAAAACATTTTAATTCGCTGCAGAATAAAAACTCATCCCCCGCGGCGTAATAATAAAGCGGCTTGATCCCGAAATGATCCCGCGCCAAAAATAAACGCTGCCGGTTCCGGTCGAAAATGCAAAATGCAAACTGCCCGTTCAAGCGGGTCGGCAGGTCCTGCCCCCACTGTTCGTACCCGTGGACGAGCACCTCCGTATCGGTGTGTGAATGAAAAACATGCCCATGGGTTTCCAACTGCTTCTTTAACTCCAGGTAATTAAAGATCTCGCCGTTGAAGACGGTGCAGACGGTCTTGTCTTCGTTGTAAAGCGGCTGGCATCCATGCTCCGACAGGTCCAGGATCGACAGCCGCCGATGCCCCAGGCTGACGCCGCCGCCGACGTGAAACCCGTGCTGGTCCGGTCCCCGGTGTTCCAGCAGTTGGGTCAGCCTGTGTATCCGGGCCGTGTCTTCTCGGTTAAATCCTGCAATGCCGCACATTTCTATACGAGTTCCCTGAAGGTTTTCTTATAGACCTCCGCGATGTCCGCCACATTGTGATAGCGCTGCACATAATCCCTGCCGTTGCGGCCCAGCGCCAGATAAAGATCATTGTTAAGCAGCCTGCGCAGTTCCTCAAGCAGCCTCGGTTCGCTGCCCTGGGCGCAGATCCCGCATTGATAGCGATCCAGGAACCCGTCGGGGTTCACCGCCAACGACAGGATCGCCGCCCCTGCCTTGCACGCCTGGATAAACGTATTGGGAAAGCCTTCGGAATCAGACGTGCTGACAAGCACCTTGGCCCGCGCGAACCACTCGTCGATCTGATCAAAGCGGACATGCTCGATAAACGTAAGATTGCTGACCTTTGCCGCCTCGCCGCGCAGCGCGGCATACGCCTTGTCGCCGAAGGCCTCCGGGCATATCATCACGAATCGCTCATTTGGCAGCGACGCGGCGAGCCGGAGAAATCGGTCGGGCCGCTTGAAATCCGCGCTGCGGCCGACCCAAAGCACACAGTCGCGCTGCTGCTCTGCAAGCGGGTTCACACGGTGACCGTTCGGCAGTACAATCGACGACACCCCCGTTGTCTTTTTCAGGTTTCGCCCGTCCTGTTCGCTCTGTACAAACACCCTGTCTGCGCGCTTCAGCGAACGGACAAACATCTTGCCCATCCAAAAATGGCGATTGAGGTACGTGCCGTCGCAATGCGTCGAGTGCGCGGTGCGATAGACAAAACGCCGCCCATAAACGCGGCAAAAAAAGCAAGTCAGCCCAAGCCCTGCCGAGATGCTTTTGATCATGTAGATATCCGCGTTTGCCCGCCGCAGCGCATTCCAAATCGCCAATGCCCCCGTGACCGGGTTCTTATCGAAATTCAGACTTTTGATAAGCGTGACGCCCTCGCGATACTCCAGGGGTGCTTGTCCATAATCAGCCGTGACGAAGGAAACATCAAACTGGCGGTCCTTCGCCAATTCGGTGCCAAGATAGTACAAATCGACCTCGGCGCCGCCGAAGACCTTCTCCACCGCCGGATTAAACAGCGGGTACGCCTTGGGGCTGACAAAGCAAACGCGTATTTTGTTTGTTTCCATTAGGTATCACGGGCATCTTGCCCGTTATTCGGTCATTGGTTTTGCTCAGTGTTTAGGATTCTGAATTTAAGATTGGCGTTCCATTACTCCTTGTACATTTCGAGCCCCGCCGGGCTGCCCAGGTGCGCCCAGGGCAGCCGCTCTTGCGGCTCAAATGACCGCGCGGACTCCTCTTCCAGGTTTATCCCGCACTGCTCAAAGGCCCGCTGCCATCGCCCAAAATCAAATCCTTCGTTCCACAGGTCAAACCGTGCGCCCTCGCGCCAGGCCCCTTCGATGACGTCGCACAGCCTGCGGTCGCCGCGACCCATCGCCGACTCCAAAATGCTGCGCTCGATCTCGTGGAACTTGAACTTCACATACCGCATATTTTTTTCGCGCTTGCGGTCAAGGATCAGCCGCCGCGCCTGCTCGAAGTACTGGCGGCGCCTTTGTCCCAGCCCGCCGAACGGCGTATGGGGTTTTGGCACCAACCAGCTCACCGCCGCGTTGATCTCGGCCCACTTGCCGTCGACGTCTTTGCGAAGCCCCGAAAGCCGCTGCGACAGGTCCGCGATCGCGATAATATCTTCCTCCGTCTCGCCCGGAAAGCCAACCATAAAATACAGCTTGACTTTCAAAAACCCCGCCTCGAACGCCGCCAACACCGCGGCCTTGAGATCCTCATCCGTAATCGGCTTGTTGATGACCTGCCGCAGCCGTTCGCTGGCCGCCTCCACCGCGATGGTCAGGCCGCCCTTGCGCACACTGGTCACCATTTTTGGCAGAAGCGCCAACTGTTTTTGCACCTTCAAGCTCGGCACCGATAGCCCCACGTGCAGCGGCGCAAATTGGGCGTTCAGCGCATCGATGAGCTGCTCCAGCCGCGGGTAATCGCCCGTCGAAAGGCTCAGCAGGCTAATCGTATCGTACCCCGTCGCAGCGTACTGCTTTTTGGCGGCCTCGACGATCCGTTCAACGCTCCGCAGCCGCACGGGCCGCCGGCAGTAGCTCGCCTGACAAAACCGGCACCTGCCCGGGCAGCCCCGCATGATCTCGATGCTCACACGCTCGTGAACCGTCTCAACAAATGGCACAATTGGCCGCTCCGGGATGACCGCGTTCTCGAAATCCCTCACTACCGCGCTGTGAAAATGATTGCGCAGCCCCAGTTCGTTCGTAATGTAACTTTCCGACCCTGTCGGCGCAACAGAATAAAACTGCGGCACATAAACAAAATCAAACCGCCGCGCCGCCTCCAGCAGGTATTCGCGTTTTGTCCCGCCGCGCATCTTGATCTGGCGGTAAAGCTCGATAAGCTGCACAACAGCCTCTTCCCCCTCGCCCATCACGAACATATCCGCGAATTCCGCGATCGGCTCGGCCGACTGCGCCGCCTGCCCGCCCACGATAACGATCGGGTCCTCCTCCGATCGCTGGGCCGCCCGCACCTTCATCTGCGCCAGGTCCAGCATATTCAAGAGGTTCGTGTAGCAAAGCTCGTTGGTCATGCTGAAGCCCACCAGGTCAAAGCTCCGCACCGCCGCGCACGACTCCAGCGAAAACAGCGGGATACCTGCCTTTCGCATGACCTCCTCGGCCTCCAGCCACGGCGCAAAAACCCGCTCCGCCGCCGCGTATTTGAGCCCGTTAACGACCGCGTAAAGTACCTCCAGCCCCAGGTAGCTCATGCCGATCTCGTAAATATCCGGAAAGCACAGCGCCACCCGCACATCACAAGCGGCCAGATCCTTCTTAACCTGGTTGACCTCTCCGCCAATATACCGGGCCGGCTTTCGCACATACGGCAAAAACCGCCGGTCCACAACGTCCTTTACGCACACGGTCTCTTTTGTTAACATAGATGCATTATAGCAAACGACTTACAAATTAGAATTCATAATTAAGAATCAGTACTGTCCCATTAACTTGAGACTATTTTAACATAACTATTTTAATTATATGATGTTACAACGGAAAACATCTGTTATCGATTTGAGCTGGCCATTATCCTGCAGTGATAATTCACCTTCACTTGTCAGGAGAAGT
>JAJFTK010000061.1 GCA_021372945.1 Planctomycetaceae bacterium
GTCTGGGAAAATGCAAGATGGTCGCTTTGGTGGCTACGATGAGAAAACTTATTTGTATCCTGAATGCGATGGTCAGAAACAACCAGAAATGGAATCAAAATTTAGAAAAAACCGCTTGATTTTCAAGACAGTCGCTGGAGCCTGCAATTTAAACCAAGTTCAATTCACAGAAGCCTGATTCTGGCTCAGCATGGTATCAACAGCAGGTGCCCCCCTATATGTCCTATGTTGTCCTATTCGTCCTATACACGTCCTGCCTTCTGCCTGCTGGTCCAGCATAGATGCTGCTTAACAGAGATCAAAGAACGGACCGTAAAAAAGAGCAAAAAATCTATACGTCATCCGATATAAATGCAACTTCCCCAAATCCCGATTGCGCTTATAGTTCGTGCCAAACATATGCACCATTATCTAACCTTAGATGCTATTCCCCGGATTCACCCACATTGTACGTCTTCAAGCCAAAGCCCTTCTTTTCGTTCTTTTTTGACGAGTGCTTTCATCTTCAGCTCATTTCATCAAAAGAATTCCAGTATTCCAAAGTAATCAGGCCGATGAAAGTTGGGTTTCTCGCTAACGATAGGCGACCATGCCATCCAGTGAGGATGCGAACTGTCATCGGCACATTTGTAAAAATTCCCATGCCAGATAACACCAGGAGCCGGCCTTTCGATCGCTGCATATTTGACCAGGGTGTCCAGCCGGAGGGCATACTCGACCGTCCATGTCAAAGGCGTGGCGATTTCATGCCGGACCGGCGCAGAAACCGAGCCGGCGATGCGCATCGCCCGACAATCCGAAGCGTCAATAAATACTGTATTCTCGCGCGGGCCTGTATGGTGCTGCATGAGAGGGACCCCGCAGCAATTGACCTCAAGATTAAAGTAAGATGTTCCCGGCCCGGAGTAGGGAGCGAAAAAGAATTCGACACAGCTATCCTTCCAAACTGGACCATTGCACGTCTCGGAAACGGCCCGGACGTATTGATCGTGAACCTGGAAAATTACGTAGATATGCTCCGCGTCATACTGCAGCTTCACCCTGGTTTCAGGAAAATGACACGTCTGAACGGGCCAATGCGAGATACTGATTTGAGCAGACTCAATATCGGACCAGGCAGGTTTGTCCCAGATCGCATCGATCGTAATTTGACCGCATGCCTTTTTGATGGAATAAGTTTTTTTCATTCGACAACTCTATTCTCTATCACGTTAGGGGCCTTGAAGAATCCCACTTCGCACAACACAGGACAATCGGTTGCATCCAGTATCCTGATCTTAATCTTCTCCGTCTGAATGGGATCCACACGAAGCAGGCGTTTGTAGCCGATGGTTGTGCCGGAGGCAATCTGCTTCCATTGGTTTTCAATCCGCGCTTCAACCGCAAAGGACTTGATTCGCTGACCCTGCGGGATATATTCCTGCAGCATCACTACATTGAAAGACTGTGGACACTTCAGATCAAACTCTATATCCGCAGAAATCACATGATCATCCGTTGCCCAGACGCTATCGTATTCTCCATCGATTAGATTGGAAGGCTGGTAAAGATCACGGTTCTTTCGCACATTATCAGCTTCAACGGTCGCTCCGCGGGCCAGATTTGTTCTAAATGTTTCGTCCAATACCGTACGTAACTGCATTAACCGCTCAATATCGTTTTCATGAATCCTTCCCCGCCGGTCAGGCGGCACGTTCAGCAATAATAACGCGTTTCGCCCCACAGAACCGTAATAAATATCCAGCAGCTTCTCAAGAGTTTTGATTTTATCATCCTCCGCGGCGTGGTAGAACCAGCCGGGACGAATGGACACATCGCATTCGGCAGGCACCCAGGAGGTGCCGTCAATCTGGCCGCTGTTAAGTATATTCCGGTCTGCCCGGCCGGGAGATTGCCCGGTCCGCTCCATCATTGACCAGCAGGTCTCGCCTGCAAATCCGTGCTCGTTGCCGACCCACCGGCAGTCGGGCCCATCGTCGGCAAACATGCAGGCCTGCGGCTGGAGGCGCCGCACCAGGGAACGATACATCGTGAAATCATAGACTTGTTTTTTGCGTAATGGGCTGTCTTCGCCAGGCGCACCGTCAAACCAAACCTCTCCCAGGGGGCCGTATTGAGTCAGCAGTTCGGATAATTGGCCCATGTAAAAGGCGTTGTATTCCGATGATTGGCCATACGTCGGCTCGTGACGGTCCCACGGGGAGATATACACCCCAAATTCGAGGCCGGCGTCCCGGCAGGCTTCGGATAACTTCTTGAGCAGGTCCCCTTGTCCGTTTTTCCAGGGACTGTTTTTGACGGAATGCTCGGTGAGACGACTCGGCCAGAGGCAGAATCCGTCGTGGTGTTTGGCGGTAATAATCACCATCTTCATGCCGGCGTCTTTGAAGGCCCGAACCCACTGCCGGACGTTGAGCTCAGAAGGATTGAATAGTGCCGGGTCTTCGGTGCCGTCCCCCCACTCGGCGTCGGTGAAGGTGTTAACCGTGAAGTGCACAAAACCGGTGAACTCACGCTGCTGCCATTTCACCTGTCGAGGGTGCGGAAGAACGTGGTTCCGTGTGCCGATTTTTTCTTCAATTTCATTTCCCCAACAGGAAATAGCCGCACCCCACATCATCACCCCAATAATTGGTTTGATGAAGCGCAGGAATTGTCCTTGTTGTTGCAGTGCCAGGTTCATCATTCCCGTTCGGCCCATTGGGCATTACCGCCTTTCACTGAATATCTGTTCAATCTCTTCAAGCGTCTTTCCCTTTGTCTCGGGCAGGAAAAAAGCGGCAGTAATAAAGTAAATCACGGTACAAGCCGCCCAGAAAAAGAACATGGCCGCATAACCGTATTTGCCAACGGTCGGCAGAAACACCGCGGCAATGGAAGTGGAGACAAACTGGTTGACCAGCAATGCGATGCTCATCCCATTGGAACGAATCCGCGTCGGCATCAGTTCAGATAGAGCCAGCCAGACGCATACACCGGGACCAACGGCAAAAAATGCCATAAACCCGAATAAGCAGATGGCCACCAGCCAGCCATGTGTCATATCTGGCACAGGTCCTATCAAGACTTTTCGAATTTCCAGGGAAGCTGAAGCCGCATCGGCCGGGTCGGCGAAGGGATTCAGATGCAGCCTGCGGAAAAACTTGCCGATAACGCTATCCTTGGCGACAACATTGGAGCGCGAAACCTCAACCGGTTTGGCCGGGAAATCATCGGTACGGCGGGTCTGGACGCCGGTGAATGGACCGTAGGCATAGACGAATGTGGCCTGCAGGGCTCCGTTTGTCGGTTTTCCGGCCAACTGCTGATAACCGGCCGCATCAAATGTAAACGATAGCGTTCCGCCCGCTTCATTCCGGGCAACCATCGGCCGCACGGCCTGTGCATAATCAACTCGGCCGCGTTCTACCTGAAAGAACAGAATTCCTGCCAATGCCAGGCAAACAACAATCCCAGCGCTGCCCAAGGAAAGAAGGAATTTGCGTCCCTTGCGGTCTACCAGCATGACCGCGACGACCGTCATAAGGCAATTTAACACTTTGATTGTCACATCACCGTAATTGGCGACCGAGCCGGGAAGCCCGGCCTGGTTGAGAATATTGACGACATACGCCAAAATGGAATTGACGCCTGTGGCCTGGTTGCAGGCCAGAATAATCAGCGCCAACACAAACGGAATGACATACTTGCGGCTCAACAGCGAATCACGGCAGCCCGCAGCATCCGGACGGGCGGCTTGCGAAGTCGCCATTTCCTGCAATTCCACGTGCGCCTGTTCGAGCGTCCGGGACCGCTTCAAGGCCGCCAGGGCCGCCTCGGACTTACCCCGTCGGTACAGCCACCGAGGTGATTCCGTCAGCAGCAGGGTTCCTAAACAAAACAACACGCCCGGCGCCAATGATACCCAGAAAATACTACGCCAGGCGCTGTCCTTCTGGGCAAAAAGCATCTTCGCCGCCTCAGCTTTATCGGCCATGGATTCAGCAATTTTAATCACCCCATCGACCTTGTAGGCAAAATACAACCCGGTCAGCGCAGCCAGGACCAGGCCAAATGTCAACAGCCACTGGAATATTCCGGTTCCTTTGCCGCGCGAACTGGCGGGAAGACACTCGGCCAGGTACAACGGAATCACTACCCCGATCAATCCGCCGCTGATCCCCTGCAGAAGACGCCCCAGGAGCAGCACTGTATATCCCTGTGAAAGGCAAATCGCAGGCACACTTAGAACAAACAGCAATCCGGAAAGAAACATGATCCACTTGCGACCGAAAACATCCGAGAGAAATCCCGCAAACAGCGATGACAGTACACTGCCAAGCAATACAGCCGCGACAATAAAGGACAATTGCTGCGCATCCAGACCGGCCGTAGCCTCCAGATAGGGCAGTGCCCCTGCGATAATACCGACATCGATACCGTAGAGTAACCCCCCTGCTCCTGCAATGGCTAATAAAAGAATACGATAACGTTTAAGTCCGGAAGTTTCAGTCGAAGTCATAAACATTCTTGCCCTTTTTCTGTTCCCTGTTCCTTTTCCTGCACACTCTTTATCAGTAAAGCCCCATCCATGAATGAATGGGCTCTTGGCAAGGATATCGGCCGGAAATCCCAACCGAAAGCATCTACCGCTCGTTTAGGTTGCCAATGATTTAGAGCTCTTTGCTTTTGAAAAATAGTCAATTGTCTCTGCGAGTCCTTCGTCAAAATTTGTGCCTGGCCGAAAACCCGCCGCCAACAACTTATCAACACTAGCCTGTGAGTGTCTTACATCGCCTGCCCTCGGAGCCGCATAGCAAATAGACGATTTTGAGCGATTCAGATGGATTATCCGCTGCGCAATATCGTTGATCGTCTGCCGCGTGCCATAAGCAACATTGTAAACCCCATTAAGACTGCCATGTTCTGCTAGAAAAACATTGGCCGCCACTACGTCTTTGACATAGACAAAATCGCGAGTCTGCTGCCCATCCCCGAAGATGGTCAGTGTCTCATTGCGAATTGCCTTTTGGATAAAGATCGGAACTGCTGCCGCATATTGACTGCCGGGGTCCTGCCGAGGTCCGAAGACGTTAAAGTATCGCAAGGATGCCGTCTGAAGCCAACCCTCTCCTGCAAAGAGAGAACAATAGTATTCCCCATCCAGTTTGGTTACTGCGTACGGACTTTTAGGTTCCGGGATCATTGTCTCAACCTTCGGTACGGTTGGATTATCCCCATAGATGGCCGCTGAACTGCTGAAACAGAGTTTTTTGACGCCGGCCGCAGCTGCTGCGCGAAGAACATTCAGAGTTCCTAACGTATTTATAGCAACGCATTCCTCTGGGTTGACCATGGACTCCGGAACGCTGATCATCGCCGCAAGATGGAACACATAATCAACGTTTTGAACCGCTTGTTCGACAATCGCTTTATCGTTTACGGATCCTTCCACAAACTCGATATTCAGTTTTCCAAGGTTGCTCCTATATCCGGTCCGCAGATTATCCAGCACCCGAACGTCTGCCCGTGAGGCATAATATTCCACAATATGGCTGCCAATAAAACCAGCCCCGCCTGTTATTAATACACGCATTTCACATCAGTCCTTGTTAATGCGGCGATACGATGTCTCTACAAGCCGACTCAGTTCTTCTTCTTGTTCCGTGAGAGACCGGACCAGCTTGAACTGCGTCCGGCATCGATCCAGATTATGGCCGGTCCGATGAACTTTGTAATAGCTGTCGCCGTTCAGGTAGTCAGTCAAAAAGCGAGTTCCGATGATCATGGTGATAAGTTTTCCGGCGTGAACCAAGTGATTGACCTCAATGCGATTCAAAAAGCCGCTGGCACTTGCCAGGTATCCTTTTAAAATCGCTTCGAACCGCGGAATCTCGGCTTTGACCCTAGATAAATCCTGTTCATCTTCTTCACTATTTGATACCGTCGTACGTACAATATCCCCGAAGTCGTACAGCGAAAGTCCTGGCATAACCGTGTCCAAATCGATCACGCAAATCGCCTCGTTGGTAACATCATCGAACATCACATTATTGATTTTTGTGTCATTGTGAGTCGTGCGTATGGGAATCTGCCCCGCATCAACCAGTCCAGGAAACACATCAAATAACCTGGCATTCGCATTGAGGTAGTCAATTTCCGCTTTCGCGGAGGCCGCGCGATTAAAAGAATCTTTTTCAAGAACCTCCAAAAAGGTTTTATATCTTTTCTGAGCATTGTGAAAATCGGGGATTGTTTCCTTGAGGGCAGGTTTGGGCAGATCAGCCAAATAGCATTGGAACTCGCCGATTGCTTTGGCCGCATGATAGGCTTGCTCAATTCTTTCAAGGACATCATACGTCCGCGCCCCTTCGATAAAGAAATAGGCTCGCCAGTAATTGCCCGCCTTACACCGATAATACGCGATCCCGTCACAGGCGGGGATCACGGTCAGGACACGTCGGGAAATTTCTGCTAATCCCAACTGCTGCATCCTGTTCCGAATATGCTCAGTTACTCGGACGACGTTTTCCATCACGCTCAGCGGTTCCTTAAAGATGGAAGGATTGATACGCTGAAAGATATACCGGACTTGGCGACCGGCCTGATCATATGTCGCCAAGAAGGTGTCATTAATATGTCCAGTTCCATAAGGTTCAGCACTCACAAAATCGCCATAAATCTGAAACTGTTCTGCAATCTGAGCTAGAGTATCACTCATTGGTTCATCGTCCTCCTGTATCATTTTTCCACAAGATAGATCGTACCATTGGATTCACTCCCGCCGTCGCTGCGAACAACCGCTCGAATGAGGTACTTGGCCGTCTTCTTATGCTCGGGAATTGCCACTGTATAAGTGTTATTCACACTGGAGCCGCCAGTTCTTCCAAAATGTTTATCCGTAGAAATGACGACACCATCTTCGAGAACTTCAACGCTCTGAATATCCAGGCGATGCGCACCGCCGGTGTACCGGAATATCGCTGAATACGTCCCAGATCCCTGCAATAAAGGCGTAATTTCCCATTCCATAGGCTGAAATGTCTCCGTGGTCTGCCCGGCCTTCCAATACCCTGCAATCTTCTGTGGCGGATCCAACGGCCGATAATTCACGTTTAAGGCTGTGAGTCGCTTGGTGTGTGCGGTAAGACGCCGGTAAAAGTCGGTGTAATCCTTTTCAGACAGCGGCGTCCAGGCAATCTCAGAAAGCGCACACGCCCGCGGATAGGCCATGTACTCAGCATGCTCCGGCGTAGAAATATATTCGGCCCAAATTTGTGCTTGAACGCCCAAGATATGCTTTTGTTCATTTTCCGCCAGGATCGCAGGAACCGGATTATAGCCATACACCAGTTCCAGCGGCACATATCCCCCGATGCCCAATGGTTCACCGGCTGGGTCGGACTGATAATAGTCAAAATAGAGATGGCTGTTGGAAGCCATCACGACATCGTGTCCCGACTTTGCCGCTGCGATCCCGCCTGCTTCGCCTCGCCACGACATCACTGTCGCGCCGGGTGCCAGGCCTCCCTCCAGAATTTCATCCCATCCGATTAGTCGGCGGCCGCGGTTGGCAAGGTACTTTTCCATACGTTTGACAAACCAGCTTTGCAGTTCTTGTTCGTCGGTCAGACCTTCGGCCTTGATCCGGGCCTGACACTTTGCGCAATTCTGCCACCGGGCCTTCGGACATTCATCTCCGCCGACGTGAATGAATTGGCTTGGGAACAACTCCAGCACTTCATCTAAAACATCCTGCAGAAACACAAAGACCTTATCGTTTCCGGCACAGAAGACATCGCTGAAGACACCCCACTGTCTCATGACTTCAAAGGGGCCGCCGGTACAGGATAGGTCAGGGTAAGCCGCCAGAGCCCCCAACGCGTGGCCCGGCATTTCAATTTCCGGAACAATCGTAACATACCGCTGCCTGGCGTACTCCATGATGTCGCGTATCTGGTCCTGCGTATAGAAACCGCCGTGCGGCTGACCATCGTATTTCCCTGTGTTGCGGCCAACCACGGTTTCCTTGCGCCAAGCGCCGATTTCCGTCAATGCAGGATATTTTTTAATCTCTATCCGCCAGCCTTGGTCATCCGTTAAATGCCAGTGGAACACATTCATCTTATGCAGTGCCAGAAGATCGATATACTTTTTTACAAACTCTGCGGGCATATAATGGCGGCACACATCCAAATGCATTCCGCGCCATGGAAAACGCGGAACATCTTTGATCTCGACACACGGAACCACCCATTTGACGCCGTTAACCACTGATTGCTTATAGATGTCCGTCGGAAGCAATTGCCGCAAAGTCTGTATTCCATAAAAAATACCTGCTTCCTGTGCCGCTTCTATCTTTACCAGATTGGGTGTGGCGGTCAAAACGTAACCTTCCTGACCGACATCCTCTAACTCTGGATCAATAGAAAGAACAATCCCGTTGACCATTTTTCTACCGACCTTCTTTACAGGCAGCGTGAATCCGGTTGCGGGAGCCAGCGTTTCAGAAAGTCGTTTTCCGAGCGACATGGTTGAGGGGTCTGCAAAAATTACTGTTTTAGAGTTCAATGCGAACAAACCGGGTTTTACCTCGAGTTTGGCCGGTTGCGGAATGATCGAAATTGGACTCACTAGAAATGAATCTGTCTGAGCACCGGCCGCCGACACTTGGTTGCAATCAGAACCGATAAGAAAACATGCTGCACATAGAATTCCATAAATCTTCATCAAAGCATTTCCATTCGAATGATCTTTACGCTGCCATTTCATTTCCACAGTTTTGAGGGATATGTCCCCTGATCGATTAGCTTCTGAAGGCACGTCCGGGCGATTTCGTTGTCTTTTCGATATGTTACACCAAACCAGCTATCGTGTGTCTTCAATATCTTCACTTTCTTGTGCTTGTGTTTGACCAGTGTATCCACCACCGTGGGAATGTAAAATTCGCTTTTATTCTCATCGATATGCTGCCTCAGATAGCCATTGAACTGCTCTTGAAGGTACGCGAAAATGTCCACCCCAAATCCCCACAGGTTCATTGAGACAATTTCATCACCGGTCAGCCGCTGCTCAAGGCCCTGTTCATCCATAAAAACCGCGCCGCCTGCCTCTTTGCGGATATTGGTTCGCTCCTTGATATCTGTAAGATACATCCGCTCATCATGATAACACACCCCACGGGCAACGGTCCCGTACTCGGACAATGTGTTGCGAAGCACATACCCCATCATCGCATACTCGTGAGCGTCGGCTGTCATCCGCCTCAGGTGGCCAGCCATGATCTGATAAGCTTGCACGCCATAATAATCATCCGCATTGATTACGGCAAACGGTTCATGGATGACATCTTTTGCGACCAGGATCGCATGGCCTGTGCCCCACGGTTTTACCCGCCCCTTCGGCAATTCGAAATTGCCCAAACATGAATCCAACTCTTGGTAGGCATACGCCGTCTGAGCAATACCATCAAGCTTACTTCCGATCTTCTCACGAAAAGCGTTTTCGAAATAATGGCGAATCACAAATACAATTTTCTTGAAACCGGCTCGCACAGCATCATACATCGAATAATCAATGATGATCTCCCCATTGGGTCCAACGGGATCAATCTGCTTAAGACCGCCGTAACGGCTCCCCATTCCTGCAGCTATGATCAGTAATGTCGGATCAGTGTTCATACATGTGCTTCAGAAAACTCCTCGATCGACTTGCGCAGTTTTCGACACGAATGGTAGAACTCTTCCGGCTGCATCTCTTTAAGGAATACAAAGCCGCGAGTGGCACGGATCAGCGGGCTCTTGTGAAGATAAAACCATTCGCGGGACAGGCAGGTCTTCAACATTTGATATTGCTGAACCTGGATTTGCTGCGCCCATTCGGAGAATGGGCCATCGTACTCATAGCTTGGAAAGGACGCTTCCTTCTGGCTCAAGAATGCATTCTCAAAAGACTGCTGCATAATGGAAAACATGTTTAGACTGACCGGCACAAACACGTTAGCCTCGGATGGATCAAATCGATACCACACATTGCGGTATCCCCAAATACGAATATCCGTGCGCTTGGTTTCGTGCTGGTAAATCTGCAGCGCTTCTGACATGGCCTGAAGGACCTTGTAGTGCGTATCCGGCCCGCTGGCTTCTGGATCCAAGGCAACGGATATCACATCCGGCTTGATTTGTTCCAAGTGTCGGACGATCGGCATTATATCCCGCTTACGCGTCGGCTGCGGCGTGAAAACGTCTCCCGTATAGAAACCCAGCCGCAAGTGGGATACGTTGTCACAGTTCCAGCCGTAATAGCCCCACAAACATTCGGCTTCCCATTCCCTGCACATTCCCTTGAGCCGCTGGATATCACTCGGATCGATTTTGCCGGCATACTGGGTGCGAAAATAATAGAGAATATCTGCCAGGATCTTATCTATGGCCTTCATCGTTGACTGATAGACATCAAATAAGTTTCGCAAAAATCGTCGCGCACAACCCTCATTCTTCATATCGGCATTGGAAGCCGCCACGCCGTCCAGGTACTGCCAGACATCACGGTTTCGCGCCACCTGATCGTGGGGATCAAAATACTTTTCTCGGTAGAGAGAAGCAAACTCAGCCGTGTGTAAAAAACGTTGAAGATTGACGACTTGTTCAGCCATAAAGCGATTGGTGACGGAAGTAAAGCCGCTCGTAAAGGTTAAAAAGTAATGGCGGTTACTTGCCCTTCGAAAATGTCGAACAATTTGAGCAAAATACCCTAGCATGATATCATCATGATGCGGCTCCGTATGCAGGAAACAAGTATTCTCCAAAGACTGCATCCCCCTGCCGATCTTGCGCTCGATATCGTCGATTACCTGTTGGTTCAAACGCGAAGTAGTTTCCTTTCGTTTCTGCAGCACTGCCCTGCCCAAAAGACTGCTCTGGTAATCACTTTTCGTCAGTTTACTTACGGGTTTCTCCTTTTGAACAGACAGTTTTACAACGATCTGTTCTACCTGGTCATCAGCCAGTTTTTTTGTGTCGCGAACGTCCTGATATTGCCGTTGGATGAGTTTTTGGGCGGCACCCTTGGTTAGATAGAAGCGTGCGTTTCGCAGGATATGCAGAGACGTTGCCGGGTGCTTCACATCCCGGTCTGATTGGATAGCGTCGGCAACAACCTGGGCCTTTGATTCACCGGCAGCCATTATGATGGCTGTACAATCCGAATTGAAGGTGATCGTATTCAGTCCAATGGTAATCACGTGGCATTTGCGGGCAATCTCAATGCCGCCCAAGTCGCCGGCTGCCGCGGCTTGAGTTTCATAGTTGATCGAACATAATCGCGTTGTTGAGAAATGATCTGATCCACTGATATTGAACCCGATATGGCCGTCAGGGCCGATCCCGCCGAGGAAAAAACCGATCCCGCCTAGCGCACGGATCCGGGCCTCATAATCCATGCACCACTGGTCAACCCGTTCCAGGAGTTTTTTTTGCTTTTCTTCCAACTTATTCTTCGCATGACGGCAGCGAAGTGACAGGTCTACATACTTGTCCGGCCAGATTTCCTCTAACTGGCCTGCATCGTTAACACCTATCTTGCATGGATCGATCAGGATCGCTTTACGCCGATCCATACCGAATCCCTTAAGATAGTATTCCTTCACATAATAAGAGAAACTATTCGTCTGCGCAGAGTTAATCGGATAGAACTCATCAATCTGAACAAAATGCAAGCTCCTCATGTCTGGCTTGAGGAAAGGATCCAGGCCTGCTTCTTTCAGCTCAGCCTGGACAGTATGATTGCCCCATCCCTTGAGAAAATGATTGACGCATTTGATAAAATACTCGGGTGTCTTGCCGGTCGGCAGAGAGACTACACCCCCGGGGTTTTGCTGAACCCATTCCAGAAAACGTAATGCCGTCAGCTTTCCCAGCATCGGGAAATTCGGCAATACGATTGCAGGGATCTTCTCTGTTGGAGGATAAAAACAATCATATTGAGATTTCCTCAATATGATTTTTTCAACTCTGGATAGTTTGATTGGTTCTGTTTTTGACATAGTTTATCATACGTTTAATTGTACTAATGAATCAGCTTTATGAATTTCTTTCACACCTGTAATCGCTTCAAGTTTCAGTGAAACAGGCTGATTTGTCTTCCAGTTCCCGCGCGTAAAATCAGGAACATCAACAGAATTCGACCGCTGGGCAATCGACTTGATGGAAAGAGGGGTAATACAGGACCATAATGCGGCATCATAACAATCCATATCCACGGGCAGGCCATTTCGCAGTGAATTAATCAGAGACCAATCCATCAGAAAATCCATCCCGCCATGACCGCCGACCTTTTGGGCCATCTCGCCGATCCGACTTACAATTTCCGGCGAATACATCTTATAGAGCTCCTGCATCTTCTCCTGTGAGACCGCTTCATCGCCAAAGGCAATCATTGTTTTGGGCCACTTTTGAGCAAACGCCTTCGTTCCCGACAACAGATGGATACGTGAATACGGCCGCGGCGAACTGACGTCATGCTGAATCATGATCGTCCTTCCTTTGAACGTACGGATCAGCGTCGTATTGATATTGCCCCTGTAATGACCGTTGACAAACGGGGCATAAAAACTGTCTTCAGCGGCGCGCCTTTTTGCTTCAGCATTCATCGTAAAATCATTACTGGCCATACAAGTCAGATGATCCATTCGATCGCCGCGGTTGATGTCCATGCATTGACAGATCGGACCCAATCCATGAGTTGGATACAGGTTGCCGTTACGCCTGGCATTTTCCTTCAATCGCCACATATCAGCGTAAGAGTCTTTACTAAAATTCATCCCCACAAGATTATGGATGTAGGCGCCTTCGCCATGAACCAAATCACCAAATAATCCCTGGCGCACCATATTGAGGGTTAACATCTCAAAAAAATCATAGCAGCAGTTCTCAAGTATAACGCAATGCTTTCGAGTGCGTTCTGATGTTTCGACTAACTGCCAACATTCATCCAGTGTCGTAGCAGCCGGTACTTCCGTAGCGGCATGCTTACCATGTTCCATTGCATAAACAGCCATCGGAGCGTGTAATTCCCACGGGGTCGCGATATAAACAAGGTCAATATCCTCGCGTTGGCACATTCCCTTCCAGGCATCTTCACTGTCGGTGTAAACTGCCGGTTTTGGAAAACCGGATTCGGAGAGCATTTTCTCAACTCTGTCGGTACAGGATTTGCGCTTGTCACAAATCGCAGCGATCTCAATGCCTTCAATGTAAGTCATCCGCTTGACTGCACCAGGACCTCTATTGCCAAGCCCGACGAAAGCGACTCTCACGGTCGGCATCTTTGGAGCTCGATAGCCGCACATATTGAATCCACTTTGCCGACTCAAAAAGCCAGACTTTGATTTCACGGAATCAGTGCATCCACTGAGAAACGCTGCACCTCCAATAGCAAGAGTCATACTCTGCAAGAAATCTCTTCGAGTGTTCATCTGAATCCTTTCATGTGTCGCCATTCTATGTTGAGCAGGATGCCTGAGAAGGATCTCCCATGCCTCTATGTCTGCTCTGGCAAGATTGATTCTAATATAGAATAGTAACTCGTACAAGGGTAATATAATTGCAATTCTACTTGATTAAAATAGATTGATGTAATATATTGATGTATATTAGTAAGGTTTTATTAAGCAGATCACTATATGAATCGACCCGCACAATCAATTAAAAAAAAATACACCTCCGGCAAGCCTGGAAAAGTGGTCGAAGCAGCTTATTTTTACTACGATACCGCCCCTGATCACAACCACAACTTCGCGATCGTTTGCGGCGGCTATGAGAAATGCGATCGCGATTTCGAAATTAACCGGACACATTACCCCTATTATTTTGTGAAATATACTGTCCGAGGTAGGGGAACAATGGAAATCAACGGACAGATCCTCCCGTTGAGACCGGGAATACTGACAGGTTTTGAACCAGGCACTGCTCACCATTACAGAGCGGATCCGATCGATCCAATGGAACATATTTTTATCACCTTCCTGGGAAACCAAGCCCCGGATCTTTTCCGCAGAAGCACCCTGTCCGAAAACCATTTTATCGAAGCCGCCAATCCTGAACAAATGCTCAGGCAATGCCGGAAAATCATTGATGTCGGCCTTCAAAAACCTCCCTTTTCCCAGGAAATCTGCTGCCATTACCTGCACATCCTGCTCCTGGAAATGGCGGCATCTTCGGCTAATCCAACCGCACGCATATCAATATCGACGCATACCTATCAGAAATGCAAAGCCTATATCGATGATCATTTCTCATTCATTCAGACTCCGGGCGAAGTGGCCAAAAAGTGTGACATTGATGTTCGTTATATGGCCAGTTTATTTAAGAAACACTGTCATACCTCTCCCAGCCAGTATATTATGGCACTGAAACTGAATAAAGCTGCCAATCTACTGCTGAGCACTGACAATAAGATAAAGGAGATTGCAGGACAGGTCGGGTTCGATGATCCTTATCATTTTTCAAAGAACTTCAAGCAATTTCACGGTCAGTCACCTGTTCACTACCGTCATGCACACATGTAACAATCGCGGACGGCGAACGACCAAATCTCAGGAGAACCCTTCACCGATTGACCTCAGGATCGGATTCAATCGGACCAGCGGGGGTAAACTTATAGGTGTTGCTGTAGGTGAGATCATCCATTAGGTCCTTTTGCAGACAAGGGAAATTTGGCAGAAGATAACATTATTGATGCCCACTTATTTAGAGATGAGGATGGCAAGTTGTATCTATATTATGTTAAGATAGGCGATCCTTTTGTCATCTTTGTTCAGCCCATGAGCGATCCTTTAACAAAAATGGGCCAACGACAGGAAGTGCTCCGTCCCTCTGCTGAATGGGAGCAGCGTCGCGGGCGTGTGACCGAAGGTCCCTGGATGCTTAAATATAAAGGAACCTACTATCTGATGTATTCCGGCAGTGGAGCCATCGGGCCGGAATACGCTGTCGGTTATGCGACAAGCAATTCACCGATGGGACCATTTAGAAAATTTGCAGGCAATCCGATTGCAAAACAAGGGAACGGTGTCTATGGACCTGGTCACAATTGTGTGATTGAAGACGCGCTAGGGAATTTATGGATGGTTTATCATCAGCAGAATAGTCAGAAAATTGGGTGGGACAGGTTTTTGGCAATTGACCCACTATGGTTTGATAAAGAAGGGGTCCTTCACGTGAAAGTGACTCGCGGCACCGATGAAACAATAGAAAGACATGCTCGATAAAGTCTTATTGCTTACTAAAATCTGTTCGCGGAATTGATTTTGTTGGTGTTGATAATGTCGCAGGGCCTAAACTTGCCATCAATCACTTCGTTTCCTGCGGTCATAAACGAATAGGCTTTTTGTGCTGCCATGATGAGTCTGTGGTATCAAATAACAGACGATATGGTTTTGAAAAAGCTATGTTAGAGGCTGGATTGTCTGTTGAGCTGCGATATATGCTTGCCGGCAGGGGGACTTATGAGAGCGGTTATGCAATGAAATCCTATTTGGAGCAGAAAGATAAAAATATGGCTACAGCCTTTTTCTGCCAAAATGACGTTGCTGCTATAGGTGCTATAAAAGCATTGAACGAATATGGTCTTTCTGTGCCTGGTGATATCTCTCTTATAGGATATGATAATATTCAGCAAGCGTTATATTCGCGGCCGTCCCTGACTACAATTGGTGCGTGCATGGATACTCTTGTCAAAGATTGCAGGAAAATTTAACTGCAAAAACAAATAACGAAAACAATGAACTTGTACAGGAATTAATGACCCTGAACTGATATTGCGGGACAGTGTAGCTGTTATCAAATAAAAATGAAAAGAAACGCATTATGAAAAAATACAGTACGGTTGTTATATATTTTCGAGGGAGTCCGAAATCTGTGGTTTCAAAAATCACAGGCAGAACTTGTAGGTCAGTATCTTGTATAGCAGCTTGGCCGCCAGCAGGTCGCTCGCCCACATGCTTTCGCGCGGGCACAGCTCCACCAGGTCAAATCCCACCAGCGTCCGCTGCTCGCACACGCGCCGCACCAGTGCCAGCGCATCGTACCATCGCATCCCGCCGGGTTCCGGCGTACCCGTCGCCGGCATGATCGATGGGTCGAACACATCAAGGTCGATCGTCAAGTACACATTTTCCGTCAGTTTGGAAACCACCTGGTCGATCCAGTCGGTGCCGCGGTTGTCAAAGATCGCGTGCGCAAAGAACACCCGGTCCATCTGCAGGTCCCTGGTCTCGCAGACGTCCATGCTGCGGATCCCCACCTGCACGATCGGCGCGATCTCGCGGGCCCGCGCCATCACGCAGGCGTGATTATGCGTACTGCCCTCGTAGCTGTCGCGCAGATCGGCGTGCGCATCAAGCTGCAGGATGGTGAGCTTTCCGTATTTTGCGGCAAACGCCTTGAACGCTCCAACGCTGACGGAGTGCTCACCCCCCAGCAGCACAGGGAATTTTCCGGCATTGAGCAGCCGCTGTATCCGCTGCTGCACGACTTCGGACAGTTCTTCGGGTTTGGCGAATCCCACAACCGCCGGTTCCGTAAAGATGCCCCGGCGATAGACCTCGCTGCCGGTCTCAATGTCGTAATACTCCAGGTTGAACGACGCATCCAGGATCGCCTGCGGCCCCTTGTCGGCGCCTTTCATCCACGTGCTCGTGCCGTCGAACGGCACCGGCAGCAGCGCGATCTCGGCCGTGTTTGGATTGTAATACTCCGCCGCAAAATCCCCGAATTGTGTCCTCTTGGTCTTGCCCATGCCTGTTCCCCTGTCAAACAAAAAGGCGGCTCAGGCAGCCGCCTTTGACTTTACTGTATAAGCCCGCTTGCCAGCCTATTCAAAAATAAACACCGCCAGCGCGACCGTCGTCGTCCACAAGCCCTTTTGCCCCTGGGCGGTCTGCGTGATGTTCGTGGTCTTGACGAACAGTTTGCTGGATTTGTACGCCTGTTCCTTTTCGGACCAGGCCAGGTCCGGATCCAGTTCGATGCCCAGCGTGGTTCCCAGCATGCCGGCTGCCAGGTCTTCGGCCATATCCTCGGCCTCTTTCTTGTTCATGCCGTGGCCGTGCACCTCGCTCAGGTAACCCCACTTGTTCTTATTGCGAGGCACCGCCACGCCCACCGAAGAGGCGATCAAGCGTCCATGCTCATTGGTATCGCAGCGCGCCAGCACGCAGAACGATATCGCTCCCGGCTGAAGCATCTCGATGCCTTTTTCACGCTTGACGATCTTGCAGTTCGGCGGCAGGATCGACGAGACCTGCACCAGGTTCTGCTGCGCAACGCCGGCCTGGCGAAGCGCATCTTCAAACGACTTCAATTGATATTTATGACGACCAACACCCTTGGTCAGAAACATCTTTGCAGGAACCATGTTATGCAGCATTGCCATTCTCCTAATCCAAAGATCCCATTTTTCAAAAAGAAGAACGGATTATAGTAATTCATCCATCTAATACAAATAAAAAAACGCCAAAACGCCAAAAGGGTTCGTCGGCCCATTTTTTCGCCGCCCGGATTAAACCAAACACTGTGAGAACCTGCAATCACTGCTTCGTATTGCAGACTTGAGTCGTCGCATATCAATCCAAAAAATCATTCGAAAATGGTGCCTGGGCCCGAACTTTTACGCAAGAGTGAGCATAAAACCGATGATTAAAAAAATCTTGGGATATTCCGGTTAAAATTGTTGCCAAAAGACGAGAACATTCTATAATTCCCGCCGTTATATTACAACGGACCTTAGAAAAAGGGATAATGTGAGGAAGAAAATAGAGAAAAAGACTGTAAAGAAGGCGCCGAAGAAGGCGGCCACCCCCAAAAAAGCAGAAGCCGCCCCCAAAAAAGCTGCCCCCGTCAAGAAGGCCGCGCCAAATAAACCGGCGGCGACAAAGAAATTCTCGCCCAAACAGCTCGATCACTACAGGCAGTTGCTGGTCGAAAAGAGACATGAGATCCAAGGCGTTGTCAGCGTCATGGAAGAGAACATCTTCCAGAGCGGCGGCGATATCTCGAGTATGCCCGTTCACCTGGCCGATATCGGCACCGACAGCTATGAACAGGAATTCAGCCTCGGTTTGATGGCCGAAGAGAAAAAGATCCTGCTGGAGATCCACAAGGCGCTCGATCGCATCGCCAACGGCACCTACGGCATCTGCGAAGGCCTGGATATCCCGATCGAATCCAACCGCCTGGAAGCCATCCCCTGGACCCGCTTCAGCATGGAATACGCGCGCATGGTCGAGACCCAGGACCCAAGGCTGGAAACTTTCAAACGCCGACCGATCGACATCGAACGCGAAGACGAATCCGACAGCGACGATGAAGCGGAAACGGAAACGGAAGAGGCCGCCGAGAAGATCGAATTCGACGATTCCATGGAATCGCTCGACGAGATCGAAGAGGAAGATTCGGACTACGAAGGAGATGACCTGGATCGCCAGAGAGATTCCGCCTGACAACGGTTGGCGGTAATCGGCAATTGTATAGCCAACCGGCACGGATGCATCTGTGCCGGTTTTTTTATTGCCACGATAGAGGAGCACGCCCTGGACGGGCTTCTGAATGAAGGAGCGGTTCATGGCCTGGAACATCCGAATGGTGAGCACTTATCCGCCGCGGCGATGCGGGATCGGAACCTTTTGCCGGGATCTGGCCAACGCCCTGTCCCATTTCACCGGCGAAGTCAGCAATATCCGCGTCACCGCGATCGATAAACATGACGGCCCGTACAGCATCCCCGTGGACCTGGTCATCCACCAGTACAGTCCCGCCTCGTGGAAAAGGGCCGCTCAGGAGATCATCTCTCGCGCCAAGGAAACCGGTAATCGCACGGCCGTGATCTTTCAGCATGAATTCGGCCTGGATCCCGACGAAGACGGCCGCGATGGCTGCGGCGGCAATTTTATCAGGATCGCCGAAGCCTGCGGCGCCGCAGGCCTGCTTACGGTGGTGTACCTGCACACCGTGCTGGAAAATCCCAATGACCATCAGCGCAGGAGCATCAAGGATCTGGCCGAGCGGTCGGATGGCCTGATCGTGACCACCGAAAGCGCCATCGACATCCTCGAATCCCCCACGTACGGCATCAATCCGTTGAAGCTCAAGCACATCGACCACGGCGTGCGTATGCATGACCCCTCCGAATACGACCGTTTCAAAATAAAAACCGAGTACGGCATCAACGACGTCTTCCTGGCCACCTCCCTGGGGCTCCTGTCGCCGGGCAAAGGCATCCCGCACAGCATTCGGGCGTGGGGCCGCTTTGTTCATGAATCCTGCACCCGCGCCCAGCGCCAGCACCTGGTTTACCTCATCGGAGGCCAGTCGCATCCCGAGTTCATCAGGACCAACGACGGCCGCGACTACCGCGCGTTCATGGAGATCATTCACGAAGCGCTCAACGAGTCCAGGCTCGTCTGGTGCCGAACGGCCGACCTCGGTTCGGTCAACTGGATCAATAACGACGTTGTTTTTCTTGAAACCTTTCTCGACGAGGGCACCCTCTTGAAACTTTATGGCGCCACCAATGTGATGATCCTGCCCTACCTCAACATGGAGCAGATCTCCAGCGGCATTCTGGCCGATACCCTGGGGTCCGGCCGCGTCGCGATCGCCACCAAGTTCCGTTATGCTCTCGAACTGCTCTACTCCAATCGGCCCTGCCCGGCAGGCCTTGTGATCGAACGTCACGCCCGCGGCATCCTCGTTGACCCCGGGCCGCCTTCGGCCGACCAAATCGCCCAGGCCCTGGATTTTATTGTGTTCGATAAGGACGTGCGCCTCCGCATGGAGAAGCAGGCCCACCAGCGCGGCTACCAGATGCGATGGGCCAACAGCGCCTGGGCGCTCCTGCAGTACCTTGATTTTGTCTCGCAGGAAAAAGATATCCCCCAGGGCCGCGGCGTTACCTTCCTTCGGAAAAAGGCATCGCCTTTAACCGTGCACTTTAAGAAGTCTGCGCATATTAAACCGTAAGGAGATGATATCTGAGATCTTTCTCTGGCTTCTGTCTGTCTTCTTAGAAGTATGCCTTCACCACGTACTGCTGCATCATCCGCTGCGTGTTGAAAAACGACCCGTTCAGCGCGATCGCGTGCGCCATGACCGTGCTGAAGCGTTCAGGTTCCCTGTAAAACAATTGCACCACCTTCTCCAGCTTATCATACAGGAATTCGGCATCCTGTTTTGAATCCGTCTGCGCAGGCTTATGATGATCCTCTCCGATCGCCCAGCCGGTAACGCCCTCAATACAGCCCTCGATCCACCAGCCGTCCAGCACGCTTAAGGACGGCACGCCGTTGAGCGCCGCCTTCATCCCGCTGGTGCCGGAGGCCTCCATCGGCGGCTGGGGAGTATTGAGCCAGATATCGACCCCCGCCGTCAAAAGCTGCCCCGTCCACATATCATAATTCGGCAGGTACGCGATCTTAATATCACTCCGCAATTGCCGGCCGGCGGCGAACACCTTCTTGATCAGTTCCTTGCCGTCGGTGTCCTTCGGGTGCGCCTTGCCGCTGTAAACGATCTGGATCGGCCCGGCCTGCCGCACGATCGAACGCAGCCGCTCGCAATCCGTAAACAGCAGGTCCGGCCGCTTGTAGCTGGTCATGCGCCGTGCGAAACCCAGCGTCAGAACATCCAGGTCCATCCCAATGTTCGTCTGCTGGTTCACGTGCTCGATCAGCCGCCGCTTGTTGAGCCTGTGCGTATCGGCAATCTCGCTCGCCGAAATGCTCAGCGCATAACGCAGGCTGAAATTATCTTCGCGCCAGCCCGGGATATGCTTGTCGAACAGTTGCTGGAAATACTCGCTCGTCCAGCGGCTGGGACAGACGCCGTTGGTGATCGCGTCGATCTTATAGCCTTCGAACATGGCCCGCGACACCTCGCCGTGCTGCTTGGCCACGCCGTTGACATAATGGCTCAGGTTCATTGCCAGGTAGGTCATGTTAAGTTGATTGCCGCAACAGAAGACATTCTCCAGCGCAAACGCCTCGTGCGGTCCGAATAGCTGGCGAACCAGGTCCATTGGGAATTTATCGTGCCCCGCCGCGACCGGCGTATGCGTCGTGAACACGCACTGCCTGCGCACCGCCGCCACGTCGTCGGCGGTGATCGTTTCGGGTTGTCGGCCCTTGAGCTGTTCATCCAGCAGCTCCACCGTCAGCAGGCTGGCGTGCCCTTCGTTCATGTGGAAACGCTCGATCTTCGTATGCCCCAGCGCCCGCAGCATCCGCACGCCGCCGATCCCCAGGATGATCTCCTGGCTCAGCCTGTATCGGGCATCCCACCCGTAGAGCGTATCGGTCAAGTGCCGATCCTGCGGCGCGTTCTCCTCCAGGTCCGTATCCAGAAGGTAAACCGGAACCGTATGGCCTGCGATGCCTTTCACCGGGTATTCCCACGCCGCGACCTTCACCGGCCGGCCTTCCACCGTGACGATGATCTTCGGTTCCACGCGCACGGCGAAATCTTCCGGCGACCATTCGACCGGCTCTTCCGTTTGCCAGCCGTCTTTCTCCAGACGCTGGTAGAAATAGCCCTTGCGATACAGCAGCGTCACCGCCGCCATAGGGATCTTCATATCCGCCGCGGCCATCACTGTATCGCCGGCCAGGACCCCTAAACCGCCGCTGTACGTAGGCATGGCGGGGTTTAGACCGATTTCCATTGAAAAATACGCGATCTTTCTCACTTCCATGGACAGATCTCCTTGGTCTCTTTAATGAACTGACAATTCCGGCCGAACGAAGTCTTGCAGTTTAATTTTGGTCATTCGGGCTTTTTGCATTTGAATTTGTTTAGGATTTACGGTTTCGCGTTTGATTTCATTCAAGGGCATCCCAGTTTGTCGGTTCCGTGGAGCTGAGTATATCCTCGATCTTCACTATCGCAAGACAAATACAGGTGTGCGCCGCCCCGTAATACACGCACGGCTCACTCCCCCCTTTCCATACCGGTCGGAAACCACGATATTCGGCACCAGCCCATCGTTCATATAGTACCGGCGCCCGCATGCGATAAACGAGCTGACTGCTGGGAACGCGGGCGCCTCGCCCGCTCCTCCGCCTGCGGCCGGCGCAAGTTTTTTTTTATCCTTAGTCTCGCATTTTCAAGCATTAACGACAATCTGACACAAAACCCGACAATTTGCTGATTTTATAGCTTGCAACCTGACCAAAGTAAGCTATGATGACGTAATATTATTGCTATATGTTGTTAATTATTCACGTGCCATACAATATTTAGTATGAGTTGGCAGCAAGCAGGAGGTTTGCAATGTCTGAAGAACGGACTCTCAGGACGGAAAAAATAATGTTGAATTCAAGCTACAAACCTTGGGAAAACGCCCAGAAAACGCATAAAAACGGCCTAAAAATAGAGCGTCATTTCTCGACCGAGGGCGTGCATCCCTTCGACGAGATCGAATGGGAAACCCGCGTCGCCAAGATCACCGACGAGGCCGGCAAGACCATTTTCGAGCAGTCCAATGCCGAGGTCCCGGCCAATTGGAGCCAGCTTGCCACCAAGGTGGTTGTGAGTAAATACTTCTACGGCGACGTGCACTCCGGCCAGCGCGAAAACTCCGTCAAGCAGCTCATTCATCGCGTCTGCCGGGCCATCGCCGACCGCGGTCTGCGTGACGGCTACTTCCAATCGACCGCCGACGCCGAGACGTACTACGACGAACTGACGTACCTCTGCGTCAACCAGTACGGCTCTTTCAATTCGCCCGTCTGGTTCAATGTCGGACTGGCCGACATTTACGGCATCAAAGGCAGCGAGCACAACTTCCGCTGGAACAATGACTTAAACAAGGCCGTCCCCTGCTCCAGCAGCTATGAATACCCGCAGGCCTCGGCCTGCTTCATCCAGTCCGTGCAGGACACGATGGATGACATCATGCGCCTTGCCCGCAGCGAGGCCATGCTCTTTAAACATGGCTCCGGCACCGGCACCGACATGTCCACCCTCCGCAGCAGCCGCGAAAAGCTCTCCGGCGGCGGTAAGCCCTCGGGCCCCTTAAGCTTCATGCGGGTCTATGACCAGATCGCCGCGGTCGTCAAGTCCGGCGGCAAAACTCGCCGGGCCGCCAAGATGCAGTCGCTGATGATCAGTCACCCCGACATCAAGGACTTCATCACCTGCAAGTCCGACGAAGAAAAGAAGGCCTCGGCCCTCATCGACCAGGGCTATACCCCCGACGACGCCTACAACAGCGTCATGTTCCAAAACTCCAATCTCTCGGTCCGCGTGACCGACGAGTTCATGTCTGCGGTTGAAAAGGACGCCGACTGGCAAACGACCGCCGTCACCACCGGCGACAAACTCGATACCTACCGCGCCCGCGAGTTGATGGACCTCATCGCCGAAGGCACCCGCCTGTGCGGCGACCCCGGCCTGCAGTATCACACCACCGTCAACAAGTGGCATACCTGCCCCAACGCCGGACCCATCAACGCCAGCAACCCCTGCAGCGAGTACATGTTCATCAACAACTCCGCCTGCAACCTGGCCTCGCTCAACCTCATGAAGTTTCGCAATGAAGACGGCTCGTTCAACGTCGATGCCTTCAAGCGCGCCATCCGCATCTACATCATCGCCCAGGACATCCTCGTCGATAACGGCAGCTACCCCGAGCCGCTCATCACCGAAAACAGCCACAAGTACCGCCCGCTCGGTTTGGGCTACGCAAACTTGGGCTGCCTAATGATGAGCCTGGCCCTGCCGTATGACTCCGACCAGGCCCGCGCCTGGGCCGCGGCGATCACCGCCATCATGACCGGCAGCGCCTACACCGTCAGCGCCGAACTGGCCGCGTCCAAGGGTGTCTTTGACGGCTACGAGGCCAACAAGCAGCCGATGCAGAGCGTCATCGCCATGCACCGCGAGCACGCTCGCAGCATCCCCGAGGTGCATTGCCCCGATTACCTGCTCAGCGCCGCCAAGGACGCCTGGGACCATGCCTTCGACGCGGGTCTGCAGCACGGCTTCCGCAATGCGCAAACGACCGTATTGGCGCCCACCGGCACCATCGGCTTCATGATGGATTGCGACACCACCGGCGTCGAGCCGGATATCGCGCTGGTCAAATATAAACTGCTCGCCGGCGGCGGCATGCTCAAACTCGTCAACCGCACCGTCCCGATGGCCCTGGAGCGGCTGGGCTACAACCCCGAAGACATCAAGGAAATCTGCGACGTCATTGATCGCGACGACACCATCGAGACCGCTCAAAAGCTCCAGCCGGAGCACCTGGCCGTCTTCGATTGCGCCTTCAAAGCCAAGAACGGCAGCCGCCACATCCACTATATGGCGCACCTGCGGATGATGGCCGCCGTGCAGCCGTTCCTTTCCGGCGCTATCAGCAAGACCATCAACATGCCCAAGGAAAGCACCGCCGAGGAGATCGCCTCGGCCTATATGGAAGGCTGGAAGATGGGCCTCAAGGCCGTGGCCATCTATCGCGACGGCTCCAAGCGTCTCCAGCCCGTCAACACCGACGCCAAGTCCGGCGACAAGAAACAAAAGAAGGCCGAAGAGGCCCTGCCCGCCGCCAGACCCTTCCGCCGGCGCCTGGCCGAAACACGTAACAGCATCACGCACAAGTTCTCCGTCGCCGGCCACGAAGGATACCTCACCGTCGGCCTCTATGATGACGGCCAGCCGGGCGAACTGTTCATCACGATGGCCAAGGAAGGCAGCACGGTCGGCGGCCTCATGGACGTCGTCGGCACCTGCGTCTCGATGGCGCTGCAATACGGCGTGCCGCTGATCACGCTGGTCGATAAGTTCCGCCACGCCCGCTTCGAGCCGGCTGGCATGACCAGCAACAAGAACATTCCGTTCGCCAAGAGCCTCATCGACTACATCTTCTGCTGGATGGGCTGCCAGTTCATCCCCGGCTATGCTGAGAAGAATACGCCAAACCGCACCCCGAGCGCCGAGACCAAGACGACGACCACGGCCAAGGAACTCGTCCAGAAGACGCAGGACCTGGCCAAGAAGATCGACCAGGCCAAGGCCATCCAGAAGAAGCCTGCTTCCGGCGGCAATGGCGAAGGCAAGGGCGCCCAGCCTATTGCCTCGGTCCCGCCGGCCCCTGCCGACAAAGAAAAACCGCTGCGCCCCTCCGGCGAGCGCTTCACAAAGATTGCCGACCGCACCGTCGAGGTCGTCACCAGCCTCATAAGCAATGTCGATGGCGCACAGCCCAACGTCATGGGCCAGTTCAACGAACAGTTCAACCACTTCCAGGACGATGCCCCCGCCTGCGACGTCTGCGGCTCCATCACTGTCCGCAACGGAACCTGCTACCGCTGCTTCAATTGCGGCAACAGCATGGGCTGCTCATAAAGGTACCGCCGGCGTCCCGCCGGCATATTAATAAAACTCTCCCCCTGCCAAGGGGGAGTACCCCGACGGGGGAGGGAGTATGGGAGCGTGGGTGTTCCGCCCGCTTTTATTGTAGGGTGGGCTATGCCCACGCGGAAACTGCAACAATCAGGAGAGAAAACCGATGACATGCAAAACGACTCTAATCGCCGCAGCCTTGCTGCTGGGAGGATGCACCGTGACGCAGCACGCCGACAATCAGGCAGGAAATGAAATTCAAATCGCACAAACAATTATTGCTATGGAGAAAGCAGCACTCGACCGCTGGGGCAAAGGTGACCCGTCGGGGTTCCTCGAAATTTCCGCGCCGGACGTCGTCTATTTCGATCCTGCCATGCCGAAGCGTCTGGATGGTTTAGCCGCCCTGACAGACCTGTATGAAAACATTCGCGGGCAAGTCCGTATCGATCATTACGAACTGATTGATCCAAAAGTGCAGGTGTGCGACAATGCCGCCGCCGTCTTGACGTATAACTTTGTCTGCGTAATCGGTGATCAAACAATGCGAGAGAACTGCACGGAAGTCTATCGCCGCCAAAACGACCGCTGGCAAATCATCCAGACCCACTGGTCCGTCACAAAACCATCCAACTGAAACTTGCTTGTTAAAAACAGGATTTTCTCGGCATGGACAGGCTCATGACTCATAAATGCTTTTGGTTGCTTGTGCTAATGACGATCATTTTACCGGCATGCCGTACTTCGTTCGACACGGATCGGCGGCGCCTCGACTTTGGCGACTCGGCCCCCGGCAGGTTCACGCTGATGACTTTTAACCTCCGCTACGGTAGCGCCGACGATGGCCCCAACCGCTGGGACCTCCGCCGGCAGTCGGTCGTTGACCTCTTGGCCGCCCACAAGCCCGACGTCATCGGCCTCCAGGAGGTGCTGGACTTCCAGGCACGCCAGCTTCGCCACGCCCTGCCGCAATATGGGCTTATCTCCACCGGGCGCGACGACGGCGAATCCGCCGGCGAGGCCTGTTCCATCCTCTATCGCCGAGACCGATTTCACGTCGCCGATTCGGGCACCTTCTGGTTCTCCAACACGCCCTGGCAGCCCTCCAAGCACTGGGGCAACAAGTTTGTCCGCATCTGCACGTGGACGCGCCTGGTCGAAACCGCAAATGGCAAGTCCTTTTACTTCTATAACTTACACCTCGACCACGAGTCCCAGCCCTCGCGCCAGCAGAGCGTGCGCCTGCTGGCCCGCCAGATTGCCAACCGCCCGGTCGATGCCCCATACGTGGTCGCCGGCGACTTCAACATGTCCCTCAACAACCCGGCCATGCTGTACCTGCAGAAGATCGGCTTCGACTCGCCCTACCCGGCTCTAACCGATATCTGGCAAATGGTTTACCCCGATCAGCCTGCCGGCGGAACCTTCCACAATTTTACCGGCGATGACTCCGGCGAGAAGATCGACCACATCCTCGTTCCGGCTCAAACCAGCGTTTTCAGCGTCCAAATCGACACTCGGACCTATGGCGGCCGATACCCATCCGACCACTTTCCCATGATCGCAGCCATGCAGCTTTACGACTAATCGCGGTTTGTCGGGGCAGCCAAAAAAACGACGGCCGTACCGCGTGCCTTTAGGGCATTACGGCACGGCCGCCCTCTCCTTACTGCCGCTTCCTATCTTCCTAATGACAGGTCGCCTGACCTGATTTCAGCCTTTAGACCTCAACGACTTCCCGCAAGCGGAACCGCTCGACCGGATGCGGCCCTTGGGTTTCGAGCCGGTAGTCGTTTCCATTAGCCTTGATGTTTTCCTGAATGACCTGGTGGCTGGGATTGCCGCCGTAGTTGACGACCTTCTGGTACTCGTGATAGCGGGCGTCCGCCGGGAGATCTTCAGCCGGCACGTAATCCGGGCCTATCGTCGTCAAGTTGATCTGCGAGGCGATGATGTCCCGCACGTAGTCCTTGTTAGACTGGAAAACCGTCAGTTCCGGCAGCTTGTCTTTGATGAACATGGCCGGATCCTTTTTATCATACTTCTTGAGCATCTCTGCGGCCATCTGCACATGCGTTATCTCCTCATCCAGACAACGCTGCCAGATCTTCCTGATCCGCGTATCAGTCTCGGATTCCATGCACGAGTAGTACATGTAGCACTCGTTGTACTCGTGCAGCAGGCATTGCTCGAACCAGGACGTTGTCGGGTCCATGAGCGATTCGTAATGCGAGACGTGCTGTTCCTCGACCATAGCAATCTCAAGGTAAAGGCCTCTGCCCAGCATCGAAATGGGATGATTGCCAAGGTTCATGTAAAAGTTCATGGTTTGCTGCTCAGCCGATACGATCGTCAGGATGTGCAGCAGGGAAAGAATATCGATTGCCTTGGCGTTGGCGGCTCGCCGCACCGTATCGTAGGGATGACGATGCTCAAGTTCGGTGGGCCGACCGGGCATGATCTCCGTCAGCTCGCGCGTGATCGCCTGGGCCTGCTTGCCCTCGGACAACTCCAGCAGGTTAGCATAGCGGTAGAGGTGATCAAAATCCTCGATCAAAGCAAAATCCAGCGCCGACTTGACCATGGGGTCGCGTTCGGTTTTTGCCAGCCAGGCCGTCAGATCGACCGCCACCTGCTCATAGCCGATCGTCGTCTCCAGCGGCGTCTCGTCGCCGGGGATCAGCCAATTGATCAGCTTTTGCTGCTGCTGTTCGACGCGGCGCGTCAGCGCCAACTGCTCTCGCACATCCATGTCGCTGCAATGGCGGGCAAACTGATGCTTGAACATGGCCGCTTCCACTTCGATGCCGTTCATCAGGATGACGCGCGTGTGCGTATAGGGGTGAACATGGTTTTTGTCGTACGGTTCGACATTCAACGCTGACCAATTCATGGCCTGTTTTTCTATCGGAATGCCTTTTTCCTTCAACGGATTAAAGCCCATATAAGCTCCTTCTGACCAAACTGGATTTCACATCTTGCTTTTGTCTATGGTTCTCATCTTCGCGGGCACGTCAATATGCGCAAATGCGGAATATTCTTAAAATGAGGGCGTAAAAGGCAACACGTCCAAAGACCGCCAAGCACTCAATAGAACAGCAATTCGCAGGGGCCGGACCCCGCCTCGTGCAAAATTCAATTCTCAGGGGAACGCTTAATAGAAATGAAAAAGGCTGCTTCGTGGATGAGCGAAAAGCAGCCTTTATACTTAAGATCCCTAAAGATCTTATTGTGTCAATAGGATAATTAACACGGCCTTTCAGATATTGTCAAGCGTATTTTGATAAAAACTTCATCATCGCCGCATTGGCCCCGCTCAGCGGCTCATCTCTGTCGGGTCATTGAGGTAGGCGGCCATGTCATTTAGAAATCCAGCCGCGTAGAATTCATCAATGAAGCGGCGATCGAAGGCCAGACTAATGTACATCATTTTACGCATCGTGAATCCGTCTGTGATCGCAACCGCGACATCCTGGAAGTTGCCGATGGAGACAATGCCGGTCGCGGCCAGCGGACTGACCGCATAGAACGCATTGACGCCGTACATCCCCAGACCGGTTAAAACCATGGTCGCGCCGTCAAAATCATCCGGCAGCAGCTTGTTGGCGCGGGACCTCTTGAGAAGTTCCTCGCTGTCTAATGCCGTCTGGAAAAGGGTTTTCTGCTGCATCTGTTTGATGACGGGAACAACCAGCCCCTGGGGAGCCGCGACCGCAAAACCTACGCCAATATCCTTCGGGATGACCAACGCATTCTCATCAGGATCCAGCGATGCGCCCATCAGCGGCCATCGCACAATGGATTGCGCGATGCCATAGATAAAAAAATCATTTGTCGTTACGTGCGAATTGGTCTTGCGGCAGAAGGCTTTGCGCCCATTGACAAGCTTTGTCAGATCGGCGCGCACCCGCAGATAGCCATGCGGCTTTGTCCGTTTCGACTTCAGCATGTAACTGCCGATCAGCTTCTGGATCCGCGTCAATGGGATCTTGTTCATTTCCGGCCCGGGCAACAACGTTCTTCTTGAATTCAATGGATGGGCTGTATTCTAACCCTGATGCCGCACAAATCAAGCAAATGTTCTTGCACCGCCCCGTTGGGCGTTCTACAATGAGCCAAACGCTGTGTAAGGAGAGCGACGATGTGCCAGCGCAAGGCGCTGGTTTTTCTTCGATGCTGCTTGACACAGTTGCGTGTGAAAGAATAGTTGCGATGACCTTATTTTTGGGAGAATACGATGCACACTAAATTCCTTGTCTGGTTGGTGGGTGTTTCCGTTCTTCTTGGCGGATGCGACAGCGCTTATTACAAAACCAACGAGATCTTCGGCCGGCAAAAGCGGGATATCCTGGTGGACCGCGTAGCCGACGCGCGAGATGCGCAGAGTGCGGCCAAGGAGCAGTTCCAGTCGGCGCTGCAGGAATTCTCATCGGTCGTCAATTATCAGGGCGGCGACCTCGAGGCCAAATACAATAAGTTGAAGGCCGAATACGACCGCAGCGAGTCCAGGGCGGACGCGGTCCACGAACGAATTGACAATGTCAAGCGCGTCTCGGAAGCGCTGTTCAAGGAATGGGACAAAGAGCTTGACGAGTATTCGAACCAAAGCTTGAGACGCTCCAGTGAGCGTACGATGCTCGAGACGCGGCAACGCTACGACCAGATGATCAAAGCGATGGAAACGGCCGAATCCAAGATCCAACCGGTGCTTTCCGCCTTTAACGATCAGGTCCTGTTTTTGAAGCACAATCTAAATGCGCGCGCCTTCGCCAGTCTTCAGAACGAGCTGGTCTCCGTCGAAAATAACGTGGCAAGCCTTGTCAGCGAAATGGAAAGATCCATTAACGAAGCGAACGCCTTTATTGAACAGATGGCGCAGGAATCTGAAAAGTAGTTCCGGCGTCATCCGCGGCCAAATTGTGGTGTTGAATTACTCCAGGAATTGTACGGCCATGCCGATACAGCCGTCCTGAAGCATTTGTTTTCGGTCAACGCGTATCACGCGGGCATTCTTGATGCGTGCGTATTGTCCTTTTTGCTTGGCCAGGGACGTCGTGCGCGGAAAATTGACCTCCACTTCGTGGCCTTCTCGAACCGGAGAGGTCATTGGCAGACTGATGTAGGCGCCACCTTGACTCACATTAACGCTCTTGCCGTTAAAGAAACGATTCGCGTCCGGCATCCAGATACTGACCGGCCAGGCGATATCGGAACGGACATTGCGGCGTTGTTCAACGATCGTGCTCTCCATATTTCCAGTCTCCGAAAATTTTGTTAATCTGATTGCCATGCTATCTCTATCGTCAAAGTTAATTTGGGCAATTTAGCCAAAATAGGCAAATTTTTAAAATGCTGAGGAATGGCACATTTTCGAGAATATTTGGTGATATTATCGGTCGATCGATTGAAGCAGCAGCTTAGGTTCGCATGGAGTCGATTTGAACGATCGCGACGGGAAAGAACAAGAAAATCGGAACCCAGGTCCAGAATGCCGGCTGTATGTGTCCCAGGAAGACCTCTGTTGCAAATAGTTTGCACAGAAAAACCACGATAAAGCATGCCCCGGTCGTCAGGAAACTGATGAGAATCGCCGTCTTCATGGCTCGGGGGTCGCGGCATACTAAAACCGGAAGCGCCACCATTAACATGATCATGTTGATCGCCGGATCGGTGATGCGGCTGTGTTTCTGTAATGCAAGTTCAGCCAGGTCCGTGCGCCGAGTGCCGGAATTATGCTCCAGTTCGACCAATTGCTGCAGGCTCAAAAGAGATTTGAATCCTTCCTGCCTGCGAATGGGCAGATCCTGTGCCGATAGGGCCGTCTCGTAAAAGTCTATGGGCTCAGCGGATTGCCGCGATGCATCCATGCTTGGTTCGGCGGCCGGATCGATCACCCGCAAAAACCGGCCGCCGGTCAGCCGCCAGCCCCCCCGCGCGGCATCATAGACGGCTTTATCCGCCTGGATCTTGCCGACCACGCGATAGACCTGGGCGGCGTTTTGCAGCGGCTCACGAAGAATGATGATCGGTTCATACAACGTCTGCGTGCGCTCCTCGTAGCGGCGGCTGCAGATCAAACTGGCCTTGTTATCGCCAATAAACCACAGGTCGTACACGCCTTCACCGGACACCTCATCGTGTTTCTGGATCAACTCATGGGACAGCCTTGGGATCAGCCATTCCTGGTCAGCCACCATCAAACCGGTCAACAGCAGCGACAAAAACAGGATCGGCGCCAGGATCCGTTTGAGACTGACCCCGGACGCCATGATCGCGATCAATTCGTTGTTCCGCGTCATGCGTGCCAGAGAAAACACCGCCGCGATCACGATGACCATTCCTGCGAGCTGGCGATACCACAAGCACGAATGGACAAAATAATAATGCAGAATATTCATCGTCATCGCTCGGGCCCCCAGGTCAGAATTCTCCGCGAATTCGTCGATATGCAGGAACAGATCGATCGTCATGAACATCCCAAGCATGACCAGCAAGGCGATGACGTAACCAACCAAAAAGTTCTTGGCGATATATCGATCCAGGATTTTCATTGAGGCCCTTACGTTCGAAGTAATTTACGGTAAGTCCAAAAGGTCAAAACGATCAGAACGACCAGTCCGCTCCACATGACGGCAACCCCTGTGGTGGACGACACGGACGGATTTTTGGTCAGTTCCTTGCCGGAAAGAATAAAAACCACCAGCAGCCCGGCAGGAATGGCGCTGGCCCCAAACGCACTCAGCACATGCCCGCCCTTGAACCCGACCCCCAGTGCAATGCCCATCAGGATCAGCGCAACGCACCCCAGGCCCAGAACGAGCCGCGAGTGGATCTCCGCAAGGATCTGGCTATCGACACGGATCAATTTGCGCTGCAGTTCACGAAATGAATCGATCAGCAGCGGCGTGGGCGAGCCGAGAAACGAAAAACGGCTGGCGCCGGCTTTTTCCAGCAGTGGAAGCAATTGATCGGTTCCGATCGCGTTGGCCAACGGATCCGGAAAACGTATATTGCTGACATACCTGCGCGTGGCGATGAACGAAGATTGCCCCTGACGCTGCCAGGTTGGGTTCTCCAGGATCATTCCCAATCGAAGTGAAGACTCTTCGTTTTCCAGCGATAGATAACCCTGCTGACTATTGTATTTGACCGTCATGGCATTTCGCAGCTTATCGACCTGCAAGAGCTGGATGGGCGCCGTGAAATTGATACGTTTGGGCCGTTTCGGATCGACTTGACAACCGCCGACACTCAGCAGGTAAACCTGCGACTGATCGACATCCTGCAACTGATAGTAATCCTTACTCTCCTGCATTTGTCGATTAATATCCGCGGCCAGCATTTCGATCGCAAGCTGAGCGCGCGTCTGCATGGCCAGGTCATAAATAGGATAAAAATTCAGCTTATTCGCCTGGATGCGCTTCAACTGTTCGATCTTCTGAAATTTTATATTGTCGGACAGGAGCGGCTGAAATCGACTTCTAACCGTCATCGTTCCGATGTAAACGGGATCGATCTCATCAAACTGGTACGCGTTCTGCACCATAATGGAGGCGTCGTGGTACGTGCCGTGGGTCGTGATGAGCACTTTCGCCCTGTCGGTCGTGATCAGTTGCGGTGTTTGGCGCTTATCGTCCCGCGCATCGACGATTACCACGCCTTCCAGCAGATTTTTGTCCGGGATCGCGCGATCGGCATATAATCGATAGCGGCTTCCGGGCAACGCATAGAACCCTTTCTTCTGAATGTTGCGGAAGAGGATCTGTTCTGCGTTGGCCTTGACGCTTTTTTCGCTGCGATAAATAAAGGCCGGGGCCACGTGGAAGCTCAGCGCCAGGTTGGCGACCGCCACCAGGATGGCCAGCATCAGGCCCGGGTAAAGCAGCGTTCGCATGCTGATGCCGCTGGCCCGGCAGGCATCCAGCTCGCGATCCGCCGCCAGCCGTCCATAGATCAGCGACGCGGAAAACAGCGCGCTCATGGGCAGCACAAATGTCAATGTAATCGGCATAAAATACCCAAGTAAATGCAGTATCTGCCCCGGACTGACGCCGTACTCCTGGATCGTAGGCACAAGCAAGCCCACGCTGAGCATTAGCGTAAGGGCGACCGTGGCCAGCACAAACACGCGAAATAATTCGCGAAAAACATATCGGTGCAAAATAATGATCATTTTCGTTTCAGCGATATTCAGTTCTGCATTTCAACGCAGGTGAGCGTGCCGGGCTCATTCTTAATCATGTCACGAACATAAATGCGCCCGTTGGCGAAAATGGGCATGGTCCAACACTTGCCGCCGCACACCTTTGCCGCGGCCAGCTCCTTATATCCTTCCGGCGAGGCCTGCGCGATGGACATAACGCCGTCTTCATGCATGATCAAAAGCTTATCGCCAATCGCGCTGAGGGCGCCCTTGCCAACGGTCTTTTCGACCCATTTTTGTTCGCCCGTCTTCCAATCCACGCAGGCAAGCTGCTTGTCATCGATGCCGTACAGGAAGCCATCGATGAACACCGGCCCGCTCATCTGCGATTCCATGTTCTTGTTTTCCCACACCTTCACGGGCTGCGTTCCCGAGATATCGACCAGCGCGCCGCCATGGCCATAACCCGACGTGATAAAGACCTCTGTTCCGCGAACGATCGGGTCGGCGGCGTTGACGTCGTTCGGTGTCTTCCAGGAAAAGGACCACAGGAGTTTGCCATCGGCCGGCTGAACCGCCATGAGGCTGTCTTTACCAAAAATGGCCAGGCACGTCGCGCCTTGATATTGGAACGCCACCGGCGTGGCGTAGCCGCCTTCACCGTCTGCGCTTTGCCAAATCACCTCGCCAGTATTCTTATCCAAAGCAATCCCGGCTGCACCCGCGTTAAAAATGCATTTGTCATCAAGAATCAAGGCCGAACCGGCGTAGCCCCAGGTTGGAACCTTAAAGGCCAATTGTCTCTGCCAGACGACCTTGCCGGTTTGCGCTTCAAGACAGAAGATCTTGCCGGTTTTGCTGATCGTAAAAACCTTCCCGCCGTCCATCGTGGGTGTTGCGCTGCAGCCCCCTTCATAGTACTTCGGATTCAACGCCTCCGGGTATTCATGTTTCCAAAGCAATTTGCCGTCCACCGCGTCGAAACAAAATACAACGTCCGTATTCTTATCTACATTACCCATCGTACAGGCACGGCCATCCGCGACAGAAACCGCCGAATACCCAATGCCGACCTTGGCCTGCCATAGGATCTTTGGAGTTTTCAGCGCGGCAGGATCCTGAAGCACTTCCTTGCTGATGCCGTCGTAATCCGGGCCTCGCCAATGCGGCCAGTCGGCGGCATAAGCAGCCGTGAATGTGCCAAGAACAACAACGAGAATCCAAATGCCAAATCGACCGGGCGATCTATGATCCATATATTCTCCGAAAAACGTTAAGATGGTTATCGTTCATCCGCTAAACACATCGCACCGGTAGGACATACCGCTGCATACTTTTGGGCCGTCAAACGCTCCGCCTCGTTGAGAAATCCGCCGAGCGGAACAGCAACCCGCATCGCAAATCCGCGTCCTTCAAACGCCGGCCCAGGCTTTTCACCATTTCGGATCGCTTCCTGTACGCACAACCCGCATTTAATGCACTTGCCCGCGTCAAACTGAATTAGCCCTTGACTCGATCGATCGCCTGCCTGGGCAGAAAGCTCGCCGGACCACGCTTTTTGGACAGCCTTGAATTCAGTGGCTAACTCTCTTAATCCGCAATTGTTCTTCTTGCCGCAATCGCATTTAAGGCATCGTCGAGCCTGATTGGCAGCTTCTCGATCACCCAGTTCTTCCGGTTCCAACCGTGACGCCGCCGAGGCGCCGGCCAGGACAGCCTTCAACCGGTCAGGGTTCAATTTGCCAAGGCGATGATTATAAGGGCGCAAGGGTTCACAATCAAGCCCCGTCAGATGGTTCAGAATCTCTTTAGCAGCTTCTTTGCCGTCAGCGACGGCGCGTACGCACAGATTTCGCGATCCGATGCATGTTCCGGCGGCAAAGAGATTTTCCCAATTCAAAACCCGATACGACCCGCGATTGGCCTGAATTTTGTTATCTTGAATCGGAATTGACCATTTTGCCAGTTCCAAGACCTCCGTGCCAACCGCCAGCAGTACCGCATTATATGTATTTGTCAATGCACCGAATTCAATCTCTGTCCCGAGCCGGGTATTGCCATAAAACTGGATACCCTGGGAAAGCAGGATATCTATTTCCCGGTCGATCACAGATTCGGGCAGCAGAGACCTGTCGATCTGCTCACTGCGCAAACCTCCGCCGGGATGGGGATGCCGATCATACAAATCACATTGAACTCCGCCCTGCCGCAGGTAATAGGCCGCCGACAGTCCTGCAGGACCGGCTCCAATAATTGCGACCTTCTTGCCGATGGGTGCGGCGTTCGACGGCTTAAAGGGCGTGTCAGAAGACAGGTCGGCATCCGCGGCAAACCGTTTCAGCAGGCGGATCGAAACGGCCCCATCGGCCGCCGCCCGCCGGCATACCTTCTCACAGGGGGCCGGGCAGATGCGTCCGAGAGTGGCCGGAAGCGGAATATCTTTCTTGATCGTCGCGATTGCGCCGGCTAAGTCTCCGGCGGCAATCTGTCGCAGCATTTGCGGAATATCCATGTTGGCGGGACAACCGATTTCACAAGGAGCAACGCAATCGCCGCTATGGTCGCTGAGAAGTAACTCAATAGCGGCGGTTCGTGCTTTCCTGATTTCGTCACTGTCTGTGATAACACGCATTCCTTCGCTGACGCGCAGGCCGCACGCCGGCACAAGCGACCTGACCCCCTCCACCCGCACGACGCAAACCATGCAGCTTGTCGCCGGTTTGAAGCCCTCCTTAAAACACAACGCAGGAATATAGATGCCCGCCGACCTTGCAGCCTGAAGGACTGTTGTGCCGGGCGCTGACTGTAGCGTTTTATTGTCAATCGTTAACCTGATCATTTGACGGACACCGCCTTTGCCGGACAGACCGCTTTGCATGTGCCGCAGCGGATGCACTTGTCATTATCGATCGCGTGTTTCTCATAGGGCTTCATGGCGATGGCGCCGACGGGGCATTGCTGGGCGCAGATGGTGCATCCAATGCAGTCATCGGAAATCGTGTAGGTGATCAACCCTCTGCACTTGGCGGCGGGACAAACTCCCCGAAGATGCGCTTCATATTCGTCGCGGAAGTACTTCAGCGTCGAAATCACGGGGTTGGGAGCGGTCTTGCCAAGGCCGCAGATGCTTGTATTCTGTATCAATTGAGCCAATTCCAACAGTTTTTCAAGATCCTCGCTTTTTCCTTTGCCTACACATAACCGTTCCAGGATCTCCAGCATCCGCTTGGTTCCGATCCGGCAGAATGTGCATCGCCCGCACGATTGTCTTTGCGTAAATTCAAGAAAGTATTTGGCAATATCGACCATGCAATCGGTTTCATCGAGCACCACCATCCCGCCGGAGCCCATAATCGCGCCGGCTTGATGCAGCGATTCGAAATCGATCGGAATATCCGCCAAGGAAGCGGGCACGCACCCGCCGGAAGGCCCGCCAATCTGAACGGCCTTCAGTTTGCTCCCGGCCGCAATGCCGCCGCCAATCTCGTTGACCACCTGCCGCACGCTCATTCCCATGGGGATCTCGATCAGCCCGCCTCGGGCCACCTTGCCGGCCAGCGCAAAAACTTTGGTACCCTTACTTTGCGCCGTACCCAACGCCGAAAAGGATTGCGCCCCGCTGCGGATGATCCAGGGTACGAATGAGTAGGTTTCCACGTTATTGATCAGGGTGGGCATGCCCCAAAGGCCCTGCCGTGCCGGGTAAGGCGGGCGCAGCCTCGGCGCAGGGCGTTTTCCTTCAATACTCTTCAGGAGTGCCGTTTCCTCGCCGCAGACAAACGCCCCCGCTCCGCGGCAAATCGCAAGCTCCAGCGTAAGATCGCTTCCAAGGATATGCTCGCCGAGGTATCCGTTGGCCTTGCACAGTTCAATGGCGTGCGTCACTCGTTCGATGGCTAAAGGATATTCATCGCGAATGTAGAGATAACCTTTCGCGGCCCCCACCGCGCGGGCGGCAATGACCATCCCCTCCACGATCCTGAACGGATACGACTCCATCAGCATGCGGTCCATGAACGCCCCGGGGTCGCCTTCGTCGCCGTTACACACGATGTATTTCTGAGACGACTGGGACGTGGCGACAGCCTTCCACTTGAGAGAGGTCGCGTATCCTGCACCGCCGCGGCCGCGCAGGCCGGATCGATGGACCTGTTCGATGATCTCGTCGGGCGATAACTGGCGCACGGCCTTTTCCAGGGCTTCAAATCCGCCGCTGCTTCTATATTCGCCAAGGTCCAGGGGCCCCAGGGTGCCGCAGTGTTCGGTGGCGATTCGCTTTTGGCGAACCAAAAAATCGGCGACCCATGGATCCCGCATGTCCGCCGGATAACAATCGACCGGCAACGCCAGCGTATCGGTGAGCATGCGGTCCAGCGTATGGCGGAGCGAATAAGTCAGCCGGCGGACAGGTCCCGGCGGCCGAAAATGCTTGAGCAGGATCGACCTGGCATCCTCGGGTTTGACCTTGACATAAATGGTTCGCTCTCCGCCGGGCGAAACAATTTCCAAGAGCGGCGTCTGGTAGCACATTCCCACGCAGCCGACGTGTTTGACCCTGACGCGGATCGCGGTGTCCGCTATGACCTTCTGAATAGCCGCCAGAAGTTTTCCGCTGCCGCGCGCCACACAGCAGGAACCCAGCCCTATGCGAATCTCGCCTTCAGGCGGTATATCGCCGTCATCCCCATGAACGGCGCCTTTGCCGGCTTGTTTCTGCCGGTCCAGGAAATCCGCGATGACGGCACCGATGGTCTCTTGCGTCACATGCCCGTAGGTCACATCCCCGATCTGAACCGCCGGCGCCAATGTGCAGCAGCCCAGGCATGCCGCACGGCTCACCGTAAACTGCTGCGAAGCGTCCGTATCCTTGTCACCTTCGATCTTGAAGTGCCTGCGAAAGGCTTCATAGACCTGCTCGCCGCCTTTCACATGACAGGCCGTTCCCACGCAAACCTTGATGCAGTGCCGACCCGCCGGCTTGAACCGAAACTGATCATAGAACGTCGCGATCGACCACAGCGTGGATAGGGCGCATTCGGTCCGCTCGGCCAGCCGCTGCACGGCCTCATGCGGCAGATAGCCAAAGGCCGCCTGCACCTCCTGCAGCAAGGGCAGGGCATGCCGGGCCTTGCTGCCAACCCGTTCTATGCAGGCATCCACGATGGCCGGATCGAACTTCGTCATTTGGCCCCGATGCAGAAAAGATTTGTCTTGGCACGGATGTAGATGCGTCCTTCGGCAAAGGCCGGAGTTGCAAAGCATGGCTCATTGATGCTGCACCGCCCGATTTCTTTATAAGCGCCTGCCGCATCAGCAATGACCATCGTACCGGTCGTGCTCAGCAGGTACAGTCTGCCTGCGGCCAGCGAGGGAGAGGCCTCAAATTGCAGCTTCAATGACGCGCTGAAGGCCTTGCTGCCGTCAGCGACCTTATAGCAGCTAAGTTCTCCGCCGCTGTCCAGTGTCCAGATGTACGGGCCGTCAGCGATCGGGCTGCAGATGTCCGGCATAGCCCCATCCGCCTGCCAGGCAATCGCTGCCGTCAGATTGCCCGATGCGCCCGTTGCCTCGATGGCCACCAATTTCTGGTATGGCTCAAGTGCAAAGATCCGATTATCCGCGACGATCGGAGTCGATGCGATATCGCCTTCAACAGATTCGATTTTAAACATCTCGCGACCGGTCTTCGGTTCGTACGCGATGACAAAAGGCGAAGCAGCCGTCAACACACAATCTATCCCCGCTACCCGCGCAACGGTTGGAGAGGACCAGGAATTGGGTACCGGCCGCGGCGTCTGCCATTTGATTTGGCCCGTTTGCCAGTCAAACGCGATAAGCCTGCTTTGGCCCGGCTCGCTTCCCACATCCCACTGCACGATCACGGCATCTTCGTAAAAAGTGAGTGAGGATGCATAGCCGTACATGCTGTCCGGAATGCCAAGGCTCTTTTGCCACAGCAAGCGTCCGTTCACGGTAAAACAAGCGATGTCCCCGCCGGCAAATATTGCACAAACCCGCCTGCCGTCCGTCACGGGGGTGCTGGCCGCATAACCGGTATCTTCAGAGATATTCATGTCCGCGCGGCCGGTCTTATCCGCGACCGCAACGTCCCCGGTCCAGAGCAGTTTGCCCGTATCGGCATCAAAGCAGAAGACCTGTTGCTGATCTGCATTGGCACCGGTTACATAAATGCGATTTTGCCACACCACCGGTGAACTGTGTCCTTCCAGCGGGATGGAGGATTTCCATTTAATGTTCTTACCGCCTGCACTATCCCAATCGATCGGAATATCCTTAAATGGAGAAATCCCCAGCCCCTGCGGGCCGCGAAAGCATGGCCATTGATTCACGATCTCATCCATCGCGGCAAAGGACCTGTCTTCTTCGAGTGCCGGCCCTCCCGCCGCCTGCTTGTCAGCATCACCGTTTTGCAGCTTCATTTTTGCCGGCGTATATAAACTCCAGAAAAGTGAGCCGCTTGCCGCGATGACCAGGGAAAACGTTAATGCCGTGCGGATCCTGCGAGCGGTTGTGATCTGTTCCGCTTTTCGATCCACGCGCTGGCAGGGCAGCGGCAGCCTGTTGTAACCACCGGACCAGATCAGGGCCCCGACGCACAATGCCGCGGCGCCGACCAGCAGAAACGTACCCCTTTTCAGGAACTGCAGTCTGGCCAATTGATCCCTGCGCAGCCGTGCATCCAATACGACGATTTCCTGAGACAGTGTCTGGTCGGCCGGATACGCCTTGGCCTGCTCCTTCATTTTTTCAAGTGCGGCCGCGTCCCGCGGATCCGTAACATGATAGCGATACAGGTGGACACCCAGCAAAGCAGCAATAACCACGGCGAATACGCCCCCTACGATCGCTGTGCCTATGGCCGCCTGGTAACCCGCGATGCCGTAACGTCCGATTGCCGTTTCACGATCCACGGATGCCTGCCTCCATTATTTTTTCTGCTTTGATTCTATTCTGCATGCGATGGTGCGGGCAGGCGTTAAAACATCTGCCGCATGCGAGGCAGCCGCTCCGGTGCGGCTCGTAGGAGTGGCGCCGCCAGAAAACACTGTTGAGGATCAGCGAGCCGCCCGCAACCAGCCCCATCCAGCCGCCCGCCAGCGACGCGCCGATCGCAAACTGATGCACCTTATCGTCGGCCTCGCGATAGACGTGCTCCATGCTGATGCCGCTGGCCTGAAAGGCTTGAACCTCATCGCTCATTCTGTGTCCCTGCTCGTTCTGGAACTGCCGCACCTCGCCGGCCAGCTCAACCGCCGGATCAAGCGCCGCCAATTTGGGATGCGCCAAATACCCCAGCGCCGCCCCGCCGGCAATCAGTACCGGCAGCAGGAGAATGTAAAGGAGCAAGCGTCTGGATCCGGGAGCATGTTCCGAGGTCGGCCATTCTTCCGTCGGCTTTTGAATGGCGCCGAACGGGCAGGCATCCTCACACAGCCGACAATGGATGCACTCGTCCGGCGTAATCGTCACCTGCTGCCGCGAAATCCGGCTAACCTGCCGGAGAATGATGCCGAGCGGACACAGGAATCGGCAGTATGGACGTCCCACGAACAACGCCAGCGCCAGCGTTAGAATGCTCACGGTCCACATCGTTGGACTGGCCGTAAACCTGAAAAAAGCAACCAGCGGATCGTAACGGCAGATGATAAATGCGCTGCCTAAAGCCGCGTAAAGAACCGCCAAAGACAAATACAGCCACGCCGCTAAGCGTAAAGAGCTTTCCAGCCAAACCGGGATGCGGATGGGTTTAAGCAGGACAATATCCTGCAACGCCCCCAGCGGGCACACGCCGGCGCAAAATGACCTGCCGAAAAAAATCGCCGCCGCGATCGGCAAAAAGAAAAAGGCCGTCACAAACCACGGGATCGCATAAGCATGATCAAAAAGAGCATACGTCACATTGCCGATCGCGCCGATCGGGCAGATGCATCCGCGGCGCCAAAAGCCAAAGTACAAGAGCGAAAACACCATCAAGGCAACGATGCCCTTGCGCGACCTTTTCTTAAGCGACAGCCACGCCGCCAGACCCAAAGCCGCGACAAGAACGGCAACATCCAAAAACGCCAGCCATTCGCCTCGGGCGGCAGGCTCGGTGACGGTTGGAATGCTGTAGCCGCTGTCAAATTCCGGCGGCGGAAATCGCTGAACAGCGAATCCGTTCACGGCCACCCATACCGCCATGCATGATAAGACCAAACCTCTGCTCATGCCCGCCCCTTGATCAAGTACGGCGCCGAGGCGGCAACACGCTTAAACGCCCGGCCGGGACAGGCGACCGCGATGGCGCATTCGTTGCAGCCAAGACAGCGGTCATGGCGCACCTGCAGGAACAGCGACCCATTGCCAAACGCCCCGCATCCTTTCACGCACTTGCCGCAGCCGTTGCACAGCGGCTCTCGGATGGTGTATTGAAAGTATGGATCTTCGACATACGTCCGCTCGATCGCCGCGCGGGGACAAAGCTGGTTTTCGGCAGCGGTCGTCAGGGCTTTCGGCTCCGGCACAAAATAGCCGGTGCACAGGTCGCAATACCCGCACATCGCGTAGGCATGCACGCATTTGACGGCCGATTCATTCAGCACGCAATGCGTTGCGCAATTGCCGCAGGCGATGCACTTGGCCGGGTCGATCTGCCAGACCAGGTTTTCCCGCCGTGATCGCGCGAATAAAGACGCCGCCCCCGCCCCCAGCACCGACAATACGGAAGCCCAAATCCCATCCCGCAAGAAATCCCTGCGACGCAGATGATCAGGTGTTTTGGCCATCGTTGCCTTCTTTAAGAAACTCTTTCACAGACAGCGCCCGCGGAAGACTGCAATTTTCCAGGGAGCCGCAGGTCCGACAGCCGGTGCGCGGATCAGCGCACGCCGTCTCAGGGCTTTGACGCCGCCGCGACAGGTGCGCCCATACGCAAGCGATGCCCGCCAGCACGGCTCCTCTGAGAGTCGCGCTAAGCCATTGCCTGCGGGTTGATAAGGTATTTTCAAAACCCATTATTTCTTCTCAAAAACTCTGACGCTGTTTTGCAGCATGTCCAGAACATACACACGGCCGGCAGCGTCAACCGCCGCATCGAATCCCTGCTGACCGCACTGCTCGGGCGATTGACAGATGCGCATGGGTTCGGTTCGTCCCAATTGCTCCGGCCCAGCCACAATGCCGATCAGCTCGCCTTCCGGGTCATAGAGCTTCACACGGATAAGGCCCTTCTCACACGTGACAAAGTTCCCATCGGATAGAACGACCATGCTGACCGGGTTGCAGCAGCCGCTGAAACCATCCACCTCGACCGACGTTTTACCCCAATGCCATTCGCGGTCGCCGTTGGGAGTATAAGCCTCGACCCAATGACGTCCCGGATTGACGACCCTCAACAGCCCATCCGGATACATCGCGATATCAAAATAGGGACTCGGCACCACGATGCCCGGAACGTTTCGGCGCGTCTCCTTTGCGCCGATGCGGTTCACGACCAGCCCCTGGCGGTCAAATCTCCATACCAGCTTGTTGACCGCATCGGCGGCATAGACATTATCTTTATCCATCGCAATGGAGGTCATTAACGCATTCTCAGCCGGAGCGTTCCAATGCCGCTGAATGACGCCATCTGCGTCGGCCAGGGCCAGGTGATCGGTCAAGCCAAGGATGAGGGTCCCATCGTTATCGATTTGGATACAGGTCGGTTCCCGCGGCAGCTCGATCTCTTTCTTTTTGCCTTCCTCCAAAATGGCCAGTTTCGAATCGCCAACGACATAGAGCTTGCCGAAGCCTGCGGCGACCGCACGGCTTTGCTGCAAACCCGTCTGAATCGGCTCCCCGACCGCCCGATATACGAGCATCGCCGGATCGATCTTCGAGTACTGCTCGATGTCATAGGAGTATTCGGGCCCGAGTTTGCGCAAAAATAGAGATTCGCTCCGCGCCGCGAATATCACGATGACGGCCAATACCGCAATAGGCGCCAGCAGCCAGATCGGTGTTGGTATTTTTCCCTTTTTCATAGAAGCCTCAGTATATCCGAAAAAACCGCCTCAAACAAGCAAATGACCTATTCTCCTACATTCAGACAGACCAGAGTAGTTAAATCGCGTACAAGCAATCGTCCATCGGCAAACGCCATCGGACCCCAGCATTCATGTCCTTCAAGGACCTTTGCTTTCGCCAGAAGGCTGAACCGCTCCGGTTTGGCTTCAATTATTGACAAAGTGCCCTCGTCGTTGAGAGCGTACAGTAGGTCATTGACAACAAGATACGGACCCAGGCCGAATTTATTCTCCGATCCGCTTGTCCAGGCAACCTTGCCGTTCAAATCCATGCAGACAAGCTCTTCGTTCGGCCTGACGCCGTAGATATAGCCGTTATAAAAGATCGGCGTCTGCTGGTCGGCTCCGAATACCTCCGGCGGCAATTTAAAAAGCACTTGGGGTTCGATTCGCGAATCCTTCTCCTCCATCTGCAGCATCATACTGCCCTTATTATACCCGGCCGATAGGAAGATCCTGCCCTGGCCGGCATCAACAGGCGTCGGGACATTGACGCGCAAATACCATTCCGACGTCTGCCACAGCAGTTGGCCATTTTCGGCGTCCACCGCCGCGACGCCTCCGCTGCCGGCATAGACGTATATGTGTTTGCCCGCGAATTCCACAGGAAGAATTGAACAATGCGTCATCTGCCAGCCCATCGTATTCGGACATGTCCAGGCAACATCGCCGGAAGCACAATCAATGGACAGCATCAACGCCTTTGTGCCGGCCGGCGCGATGATCGCTTTATTGTCAACGATCAGCGGGCATTGCCCCGCGTACCAGAGCGGCTCTTTGGTGCCGAACTGTTTGACCAGGTCGAGCATCCATTTCAGTTCGCCCGTCTTTGCATCCAGGCACGTCACATGACACCTGGGACCCATGGTAACAACAAAATCGTCATTCACCGCCGGGACCGTTCTGCTCATCCCGTGATTGCGTTTGATCTTCACTGGGTAACTGTAACGCCAGATCTCTTTGCCGTCGTCCAGCGAAAAACATCGGATCGCGTCGCATTGCCTCTGCGCATCATAGTCGATCAGGTACACCCGCCCGTTATGCACCGCAGGCGCCGCATAGCCTTCGCCCAGCGTCAACTGCCAAAGCTTTTTTGGCCCCTGGGCGGCCCATTGTCTTGCCAACTCCACATCGGTATGGAAGACGCCATTTCGCTGAGGTCCGCGAAATCCGGGCCAGCTTGCAGTTGATGCGGACGGCGATCCATCAAACGTTTCCAGCTTCCCTTCGAGGTCATTCGAGGCTGCCGCCGTTTCTTCAGCGGCCGGCTCGGGCCTGCCGTCCAATCCGGCCACACGCGGCTCAACCCGGAAATCCCGGTATTTGTGAATCCACACCGATACAAGCAAACTCAGTATCAGGCAGGATAACAGCGGCACGATCAATATTTTTATTTTCATGCAGTTTTCTTTCCTGCGTACCTATTGGTTCTTCAGTGCATCGAGAAAGTTCATTCGCAGAACAGTACGAACGGCCAGCCATATCCATACGGCCCCGCTGGCGGACATTCCCAACACCAGCAGCACCGCTGGGGCCGCCGGAAAAGCTCGACCTTGCATCCACAGAGCGGGCATAACCGCGTACAGCGCAGGCAAAAGCCCGCATAGGATCCCCAGAGCCAGGATCACCCCATGCTCAACGCACAGAATAAACTGCAGATCCTGGCGCCGAAAACCGACCGCGACCATCATCGCCAATTCGCCCCGGCGATCCTGCACGTTAAGCAGCAGAATAAACCCAAGAGCCGCCGAGCCCAATAATAAACCCAGGCCGCCCAGCGCCAGGAAGATGGCCAAATACGTATTTTCGACTTCATGAAACGCCGCCAGACGTTGGGCCGCGCCGGAAACATCCATGCCCTTGTCACGATAACGCTTTGAGAGCTGCTGAGCCTGCAAGTCGCGGCTGCCCCAGTCAGCATCGATGAGAAATACACGATAGCCCTCGGCGGATGGGAACAGGCGGTCGAACGAATCCTCGGCCATGATGAGTTTGCCCTGCAGCATCGAATCTTTCAGCAGCCCGGCGATCCTCAGGGTCACAGGACCATTTTCCGCTTCATACTCCAGCGTATCTCCCGCTTTTTTTCCGAGCATCCAATACACCGTTGCGTAATCGCCAATGACCGGCACAACGTCGCCCGGTTCTGAAGCAAGGAGTTTCCAGCCCGAGTCGGTCCTTTCAATCGCAGACTGAAACGAAAATGCATCTCGCGCGGCCAGTTCTGCCGCGTTGACGCCCAGAATGCTCGGTTGAACGGCCCGATTCAGGTTCAGGCAGCTTGCATCCTCCCGCTCAAAGAGCTTCAGGGCGATGACCGCCGCAGGCTCGATCGCCGGCATGCGAAGCGCCTGATCGGCCGCAAGCACGGGTTTGGCCGTCAACGGCAACGTACTTTGAGCGATCAGCGCAAAGCCGCCCGTGCCGGAATGGCGGTTGCGGGCATCGGCACTCACATCCTTATAATTCGCTCCGACACTAAGCACCAGGAACACGCCGCAAGCCGCCGTGATCAAGACAGCGATACTGCGGCCCCTGTTGCGGCCGATGTTCTTGACCGCAAGCCGTGCAAGCGATTTGTTGACCGATCCCCGCCGCCAGGGGATAACATTCAAGATTAAAACCGAGCCGCAAATCATGCCTGCCAGCAGCAATACTGCCGCCAGAAAGAACTTTGTCTGCATCGAAATCGACTCAGCCGCAAAGGGCACGATCAGTCCTGCCGTTAAAAACAATGCCGTCGATCCCGTAAGCATTTTTATGCGGCCGGGCTTGCTCGACCGTTCAAACTCAGTTGCACCAGTCAATAGTTGATGCGACGGTTGACGAATGCGGCTTAGCAGACCGGCCAATAATGCAAGCGTGCAGACGAGAAAGCTCAGGGCCGCGCCCTTGACTAGTGTCAGCGGGTCCGCGTGAAATCGCAGCGGAAGAGAGGCAACCGCCCTGCTCCAATAGGTCGAGTTCATGATCGAGATGAAGGTCTTCGTATAGGCCATCGAGGCAATCGCGCCAAAAATGCAGCCGATCATCGCAAACGCCGCACCTTCGGCCAGGAATAGACTGCCGACCCGCGTGCGGCCCCAGCCGACCGCCATGAGCAGACCCGCCTGCGGCATTCGTTTTTCAATGTAAAACATGAAAACCAGGGCCAGGATCACGGCCGCCGAAGCGATCAGAAAAGCACTTAGCCCCGCAAACAAATCGGCAAAATCCGATGAGCCTTTGGACTGCGATTTGGCGGCGGCGGCAACGTCCCTGAAAACAAATCCCATTTCCGCCGGGTCGATCCGCCGGACGAGTTCGGTCTTTATGGAATCGATATTATTGGATGCCGCCGGCCATCGCACGGCCGTGACCGCCCCAAAGCGATTGGCCCAGATCCGATGAGCCGCCTGCATAGAAATAAACGCCTTCGGCGTGCCTTTATACCTGTCCCAATATGCTTCGTCTCTGCTGGTGATTAGAGAAAGATCGATCGGTACGCCGGAATCCCACTGGCGGCAGCTTTGCGCATTCGACAATCCGGGGAAAGATGGCATCAGCGTTGGATCGGCAAAGGACCCCATCATGGGCACGATGTTCTTGACCGTAAACGCGGCTGTTTCTTCTCTCAACTCCGTTCCGGCGGCCGCACGATAATACGTCAGCGTCAATGGGTTTCCGATGTCCGCCTTCAGTTCGTCGGCGAGCCATTCGTTGATAACGATGTCCTTGCCATCCAAATTAGTGGATCGGTCGATTGCTCCGGGCGACGCGATCGCGCTGACCATGGAATAGGGAACGCTTTTTTCGCCCGCCTTGATCTCGTTGACAAGATAGGTAAACACGCCGTATGCGCCGGCGCCCGCTCCGGCAGCCGCACGCGCCGCAGGTTCTTCGATAAAAATACGAGGGCTGGCAAGTTCAATTACGCCGGCTGAGTCGATCGAACGCAGTTCAAGCTGCAGATCGTCCAGGTCCAGCAAACCATGCAGCGACTTGTTGATTTGTTCCAAATCATTCTGGCCGTTTCGCGCTTTGCCCAAGAGCAGAATATTGGCTTTATCGGGGACTGCGATCTTCTGGGCAAGCCAGGCAATTGGCACGAAAACATTCAAAGGCGCCTGCTGCTGGGGCGTTAATCCAAACCGACCAAACGAATCATCCTCCAAAACTGTGACCGCCGGAATTGGCCAGGCGGAGGCAGTGGTTTCTTTCGAAAAGATAAGTTCTCGCGAAAACGGCAGGTCCTTATCAAATCGCAGCAGCAAGTCATCCCTTTTGTCGCCGAGACGATCCATTACGGAACGGCCGATCCAGAAATTCTCCGCAGCCGGGTCCGCCTGTGATTGCGGCCGATTGTCTGCCAATTCAAAGAAGCGCCCGTCGATGCCATAGATCACGATATCATTGATGCGCACCTTGCCGTCAGCCGATTCGAGAATTCCCTTCTGCATCAATGCGGCCGCGGCGGGCGCGCCCGTTAATTGCGCGCATTGGCCTGCCAGGGTCTGTCGAAAAAAGCGATCCTTCGATTCCATCGCGAGCTGCACTTTTCCCAGCCGCAGCGAAGAGAGCCTTCGCAGGCTGAAACGCACGGAATCTCCGACCAGCAGCGAGCCTGTTAGAATCGCACAGCACAAGCCCGCCAGGCCGACCACCGTCCAGTTGCCGCGCCTGTAAAAACGCCAGTCCCTTTTGACAAATTGCAGCAACCTCATGACAACCCAGTTTCACTTAGGCACGCATTCTCGAGCTGAAACCGGCGGTGAGCCCTTCGGGCGATCGTTTCCGAATGCGTCGCGATCACAAGCAGCGAACCCTGCACCTGATTCATCTCGACCAGCAGATCAATGATCTGCTCTGCCGTCCGCGCATCAACCGCCCCTGTGGGTTCATCGGCCAGGATGATCTGCGGCTTGTTGATCAGCGCCCTGACCAGCGCGGCCCGCTGCCGCTGACCGCCCGAAAGCTGCCCCGGCAGTGCAGCGGCGTACTTTTCCATGCCGGTCCTTTCGAGCAATTCCATCGCGCGTTTTTCAGCATGTTCGGCTTGTCGCCGGCTTGCCGGCGTTGCCAGCGTCGGCAGCAGCACGTTCTCCAGCACCGTGCATTGAGGCAATAGATAATGAAGCTGAAACACAAATCCGATCTTGGTGTTGCGTACGAGAGCCAATTCGCCCGGACGCAATACGGCCAGGTTCTTCTGATCCAGCATCACCTTGCCGGACGTCGGCTGGTCCAGCCCGCCCATGAGGTTCAGCAGCGTCGTTTTACCGCTGCCCGACGGCCCCATGATCGCCGCGATCTGCCCCGGCCTCAGCGCACAATTGATGTCCTGCAGCACAGTGGTCGTGCCGCCCTGTGCCGGGTAAGTCTTTATGACATTGATCAGTTCCAGCATTGATTCTCCTGCAATGGCCGATTGCTGCACATCACACAACGGGCCGCAGTTCTTCCAACTGTCTTGCCATTTGCTTCACCGTTTCATCAATCGAGTAAACAGTCTCGACCGCTCTCCTTCCGAGCCGGCCCATTCGGAACAGTTCCGTCTTTGCCAGCAAAAGCGGCTTGAGCGTCTGTGCGAGCCTGTCGGCCGTATTGGGGGCACAAAGCACACCCGCGCCCGTCCGTTCGCCGATCTCCGCAAACACCCCGATCGCCGGCGCCGCAAAAGGAACACCGGCAGCGCAGGCCTCCAGCGCCGACATCCCATACGCCTGCGGCTTGCGTGCCGGAACAACAACCACCGACAATCCATTGAAGAATTGCCTCCTGTTTGCCAGGTCATGCGCATCCCAGAACCGTACATCGTCGCCCATTTCGGCCCTCAGCCTGCTGCGAATCGGCTGCAAATAACTTTCGTCCCGAGCCGTGCGGCCGCCAATCACGCGGAACGTCAGGTTCTTCAGTTCAGGCTCCCGCCGCAGCAGAATCACCGCCTCGGCCGCGATGTCAAAACCATAATCATGTCCCATCCGCGAAAGAAAACCGACCGACGGCGTCGCGGGCGCTTCGGCCGCGGGTTCATACGAACCGGCGTCAACGCCCATCGGGATACACGCGATCCGCTCGGATAGCGTCCCCAGCCGTTTCATCATGATCTGCTGATAATACCCGCTGACCGCGATCAATGCATCGAACGACGCGGCCTTTTGACTGACAAGCTGCCAGGCCTTCTTTGAATACGTATGCGGCAGCGAATCCAAAAAGCCGTCTTCATCCTGCAGCCAACACGCCAGCGGCACGCCCAGCGCTTCCTTCAGCGCCGGCGCAAGGCCCGCCAGCAGCACGTTGGACACAACGATCACATCCGGCCGCGTCTGCAGCGCCTTGAGCCAATCGACCAGCCGGGCCAACTCCTTGAGCTGCCTGCCGTCCGGGCCCCTGAGCATGCTGACGGTCGTTTCGCCCAGTTCCCTCGCGCTGGTCATGCCGGAAAGTTTGCCGATGCGTCTCAGCAGCGACGGGCTGTCCAGCCACTGGTCCAGCCATCGCGGCGTCCTGCGGAAGAACCCAAGCTTTTGCTGCAAGTAAACATTCACGCCGCCAAAAAAGATCGGCGTCTGCGCGACCGCCGGGGCCGCATCAAGATTCAGCGGCAGATACAGCGGCACCATCAAAACATCATGGCCGGCCCGCTGCATGGCCTTTACCAGCGCCAGGTCGCGAAGGCAGTTCTCGCAATAGAACTGGTCGCCCGAGCCTGGAGTGATCTGTATTATCCGCATTCGCTTAGTCCCTGAACTTGCGCTTCGCTTTAGCATACTCGAAATGGGCGGCGGTTTCAATCTTCAAGACAAAGAGGAAAATTGCCGGTTTTTAGGGCTTTAGCGGGGTTTTTTGCTTCAGATTTGCGGGCCTCGCCTTTAGAATGGAGCGTTTGATTGGAAAGGGGCACAGATGCCAGAGCAAACCAAAGGGCCTGCTGATACCGCGATCCAGACGCGATACGTGGTGATGCCGCAGCACGCCAACCAGTTCGGGACCGCGTTCGGCGGCGTTCTCATGAGCTGGATCGACATGACCGCCGGAATGGCCGCCCAGCGCCACTGCGGCTCCAACGTCGTAACCGCCTCCATCGACTCGATGAGCTTCGAGAAGCCCGTGCACATCGGCCAGCAGGTCGTGCTGCTGGCGTGCGTCAACTACGTCGGCAGGACATCGATGGAGGTCGGCGTCAAGGTCGTCTGCGAGGACCCCGGTACCACGACGAGCTATGTGGCCACGAAGGCCTACCTGACGTTCGTGGCCGTAGATCCCCAGCGCAGGCCGCTTCCGGTGCCAAGGCTGGAACCCAAGACCGCCGACGAGATGCGGCGATGGAAGAACGCGGCGCTGCGCGTGGCGGCCAGGAAAGAACTCAGAAATAAGGTCCGCTGCGGCGGCTGAAATATGGGCGCAGTTACGATACTCAGGTGCTTTCAGGACAACTACAGCTACCTGCTGGAGTACGCGCGCGGGTTGGCGCTGGCGGTGGACCCGGGCCAGGCCGAGCCGACGGTGGCGGAAATGGGCCGACGCGGGCTAAAGCAGACGCACATCTTTATCACGCACAGGCACGGCGACCATACGGGAGGCGTCGGCAGGCTGGTCAAAGAGACCGGCTGCAAGGTCTATGGCGAAATGGGCGATGCGTCCATGCCGCCGGAGACGCCTGATGCGTTTGGTCCGCTGGAGCTGAACGGCTGCCGCATCCGATTGATCGCTACGCCGGGGCATACGGCGCAAAGTGTGTGCTGGTATGTCGAGGGCGGCCCGCTGCAAACGCCGGCGGTGTTTACGGGCGATACGCTGTTCGTTTGCGGGTGCGGGCGGGTGCTCGAAGGGAACGGCGAGATGATGCTCCACTCGCTGCGGAAACTGGCGGACCTGCCGGAACGGACATTGGTGTATCCGGGGCATGAGTACACCGAGGAGAACGTGCGGTTCGCCCTGACGCTCCGGCCCCAGGATGCGGAGTTGAAGGCACTGCTGGCGGACGTGCGAAGGCTCACCGCGCAGGCCCTGCCGACGGTGCCATCAACCATCGGCCGGGAGCAAAGGCTCAACCCATTCTTGAACGCCCGCGATGCGAAGGAGTTTGTGAAGATTCGAAAGATGAAAGACATCTTCCAATGATTCCCTTCCGTGAGCGGGACCAAACAAATTCCAATTACTAAAATCCAAACGTACAAACATAAAATTTGATTTATGGTGGACATCGCGGTTTTTCGCGAGAAAACGGCGATTATTAGGTAAAAATACTGCGCCCAAACGGCGCACATTTGCTCCCAGACGATGCCGATTTGCAGCCAAACTGACCCAAATGAATGCCCATTTGTGCCGGTTTTGTCCCACATTGAACCAGGGAGCAGAAAGCAGAAGATAGACGACAGAGACCAGAAGACAGCGAATCCGTCTTCGCCGGACGGATTCCTCGACAGGATTACAGGATCAACACTGATTCCAATTGCTGCAGCTGCCGTTTTCATCCCCCACTCTCCTTCGTAAATTCTTACCTATATTCAATATTGCGTATTATAACATATGTTATGTAAATGTCAAACTACAAATTGCGGCTTTTGCTGAATTTTTCAGAAGACAGAGGCCAGAGAACAGAAGTCAGAGAACCAGACCCGCCTAGGCCAAAGCTCCGGCGGACAGGTTTTTTCGCAGATTTATAAGATATCCTTAGACGGGATTATAAGATCGCTCATTGAAGCATCAGAAATGTTTATATGTACTAAATATCTACATATTTTTGTTGTTTTGTAAATATACATTGTTATAATGATGAAGGTCGTGGCAAATCCGACGCTGCCTAGAGGACAAACCAGGTGCCATATGTCGGTAGCAATTGTTTCAATTTTGGGTGTTGAGAATTAAATAAAAAGTACGATAAGAATATATAGATAATACGTAAATAGTACGTGGGAAATAAGGATGAAACTGGAAGAAAAAATAAACCGAATATACGATGCTGCTCAAGACAAGAGCCGGGTACAGGGATTGACTCACAATTTCTATCGATACCCCGCTCGGTTCTCGCCTGTGTTCGCGCGTACAGCGATTGAACTTTTTTCTAAGCCTGGTGATATCGTTTTGGATCCCTATATGGGCGGCGGAACGACGATAATAGAAGCCGCAGCAAACGGAAGGCGGGCCATAGGCGTAGATTTGAATTCGTTGGCGTGTTTTATTGCAAGAGTTAAGACAACCTTGTTGAGCACGTCCGAAAAGAGAAGTTTGCTCGATTGGATCGAACATCATTTTGAGGACATGAAGTATCATCACGCAGTTGATCAATCCTACACTGATGACAAAAAGACTAGAAACCTAGATTTGGTAAAAGCACGATACATTAAGAAAATCGTAGCTATTGCATTAAGTACAATACAGACTTTGCCCACTCGTAATGCACAGGATTTTGCGCGTTGTGTGATACTCAAGACGGCACAAAATGCACTCGATGGCCAAAGGGGACGGACACCGACAGCAAGCTTCAGAAAACAATTGAGAATGAATCTAGATGAAATGCTAAATGGTATTTCAGATTACGAAATTATTGGGCGGGAAAGACAGATTAGCATTTATGAAAAAGACGCCGCATTGATCGACACGTTGCCCGCGTTCTCTAATGAAAAACGGCTCGTCGATCTGGTTGTAACAAGTCCACCCTACCCAGGATTGCACGTTCTCTATCACCGCTGGCAAGTGGATGGACGGAAGGAATCGCCTGCTCCCTATTGGATTACAGGAACATGCGACGGACAAGGTGATTCGTACTATAATTTTGGCAGCCGGCATCAGCCAGGCTTTCAGAAATACTTTGATGCATCGATGAGAACATTAAGGGCGATTCATAAAGTGATGAAACCAGGTGCGCACATTATTCAGATGGTCGCCTTCTGTAATCCGGAAGAACTATTACCACGTTATTTGTGGAACATGGAAGAATTAGGGTTTAAGGAAGTTCTTGCACAAGACCGCATTTGGCGCGATGTACCAAATCGAAAATGGCACGCCACTTTTAGGGGTCACACCCAAGGCTCGAAAGAGGTGGTTTTAATTCACAAGTCTGTCGCAGCGTCTTAAATATCCATCAATTTCAAGAGAGTCGTCGCGACTCTTTGTATTTCATGACGCATGGACTCATCGCTAGACAAGCTATTATCATTGGCGGCATCGATGCTACAACAGTTACAGTTTTTGTACATCTGATATAAATGGAATGCCACATGGGTCGTGTATCTATCCATTCGTTGCTTTATTGTGTTCTCTGCAAGTTTCCTTGATAACAAGAGATCCCTAAAGTGTTCCAGTTCAGTCAAATCCTGATTTATGATTAACGTCAGAGGAGATTTCGATGTCGGTTCCTGAAAACAACCGGGGTCATTATCTGTCCATATGCTATTGCCCCAACATGTTTCTTGATTATACTGATCAGCCTGAATGATAACTAAGTTATAAGGTGGTCGCCTTTGTGAGCCGCCTTCAATGTGCTTAGTGATCTTTTTAGGTTCAGGTTGAGGGGCCACTTCAGCCTCAAAACCGGTAATCAGGGACTTGTTATTGGGCCCTAAGGCCTTCACCTCAAAATTGTACAACTCGCCAATGGTTAAACCTGATGGAACTTGAATTAGCAATTCGAACCTTCCGTCGTGAGGTTGGCTAAACGCCATCAGAGGATTAATCTCATTTGATAAACAAAGAGCTTTAAAAGTCCATTGCGGTGTATCACCAAAAGTAAGATAATCCTTACCGTCCCATTTCATTTTCACATGAATGTCGGCGTTACTTTGAACAAATCTTATTGGCTGCCGGTTGGTTACTCGAACATAAGTTGGATCATCCAAGAGAACAGGTGGCGGAGGAGGAGGTAATGTTTGTGCCTTATTAATTAATAACCTGTTTTCTACAAGACGAGGTTCGACGCAATCCTTAAAAGTGCCAATTATTTGAAGAGTTGTTTCGATAGGATACCCGTCTGAGTCAGTATCAGAAGGCTCTTCATAATACAAATCAATGTATGCATTCATTAAAGATGTGTTTTCAGTTATGTGCAAATTGTTCACAGGCGGAATCATTTTGACATCAAAGTCAATCAGATCTTTCCATGCATCGGATGGTTGTGCTGTTAATATGAGCCTCTTAGCCTCTCCAGGCTTCACTCGTATAACATTAGAGGCAGTGTTCAATATAAGCAGCGGCTCTTTCGCGGAGGGTCCAGATATGTTCCTAATTACATAATCATTAGCAAAGTCCAAGGACCCCTGCGTACCTACTTTATTTTTTTCACCTTTTTCGACTATGCCGACATCAAAGTGGGATGCAAGATTATGGTGGTCTTCAATTAACTTATCTAGCGCGGTTTTTATCACGTCATCGCCTGATTTAAGCTTATATATTTCTTCCTCAGCTTCTGTTTCCAATTTGATGATATCTGGATCTCCCTTGAGAGTTGCAATCAGGCGATGGGTGATCGCATCAAGTTCCTTACCTTCATAAAACTTATATCTTGAGCCCTGCATCAAATGAGCAACACATTCGGGCCTTAGATTATCAAGTTCAACAACCACAATCATTCGATTTCTTAAGTACTTAAATCCAAGTTCGGACTGGATAAATGAGTTATCTAATGCATGTTGTTTCTGACCGTTAATCAAAAACACGATGCACTCTCGACCTTTCTTTGGGTTTTCAAGATAGGATGACACAGGCGTCTTTCCCACATCAAGTAACGGTTCATTTCCGTCTGGCTCTTCGGGAGTTAACGTTACAGAAGAATCATTTGCAGGTTTTTGAAGCACAACTATTCTAATACTGATGGTGCCATACGAATCAGAAATCAAGGTATTAAACGTCTTATCAAGATAATTAGTAGTCGCAGACATGTTATTTACCTTTGTGCAGTTATTACCTGATGACTGTAAGTTTTATCGAATACAGGTTGTTGTTGTCGCCTCAAGAATAATCTAGAAAGGCGATATGAATTGCCACTCATCAAATCAGCCTCGGCACTTGCTGCGTACAGCTCATATGGAAGTACAGGATTAAATAAGACATGGTTTAAAGCTGGATACAACGTTCTTACCACTTGCGATTTAAAGCCGCCAAAATCATAGTTCACATGTACAAAGCGAGTTCCATGATTGATGCCCAGTTTTTTAGCGACGTTTTCATCACAATTAGGCACTCGACCATCCGGATGCGCTGCTAAATATGCAAAATAGTCATCTCTTCTTCCCTTTGGAAAAACATGTTTGATCACTGACCAACCAACCCCTGGTGTTTCCCCATCTAATAGATCTGGTGCTTTTGACGACATGACCCATGAATACTCACAAGCTGAATACGCCGATGAGCCTCCTTGGCCAAAGACACCAATCAAATATGGTTTATCTCCTTTGCTCGTACTTCCTAACGATAACAACGTTGCATGAACTTTGTCCGGTGACTGCCCTATCCCTTCGTCTTCGATCGAGATAGTAAAATCAGCTGTATCTTTATTGCGTATGAGTCGTACTCTTAGTTTCTTCGCAATTTCTCTTGTAATCTGAGACAACTCTGTCCTGGCCTTTTGTTCCATTTTCGGAATTTGATCCAGAGCAGGTATTCCGAAGTAACGCTTTACGGAATCTCGGGGGTTTCGTGGTGATTCAATTGCACTATTAATCTTAAGTTCTCTTTGCCGGCATAATTCAATTATAGCTTCAAAACCGTTAATAACTCGTTCTGCTATAGGATTGATTGGTTGATGAGCTAATTTTATCCGCCCTGCATTTCCTCGATCTCTCCCGACCGGTATCCAGTGGAACTTGCCTTCTTGCCATAAGTGCCCCGGATTTTCTGCATCATATAAGTATTCGTCTTCTGACACAACCGGAAGCTGTCTCAATAGATTGTCTATATCAGTTTTTGTAGATGCCTTGCTAGCAGCCATCATAAACTTGGCAATATCGACATACATAGACAACTCTGATAGTTTAACCATAGTCCTCTGTTTTCTCCATTTCTCACTTCCATAGCGATTGTGATTGTATCCTTATATCTATAGGAATGTTGTAGCCCTCTCTTCCCTTCTGGCGGATAACGCCCCTATGTTTTAGGAAACCAATAACAACATATATCTGGTAAACGGGAATGGCTTGCGCGTTTTCATTGATTTTTTCTATTATTTGCTCAGCCATAAATGGACCCGCGGACGCTTTGGACAATTTCTCCATTGCGGCGACAGTCTGATCGTAAACACTTCTTGACGCTTTATGATTATATTCCCGCTTTTCCTTCTTTGACCATCCAAGCCGAGTTAAAGAATTATGCTCTATGCTGTATTGAGGATATTGTGACTGTTTTCCTTTTCTCCTTTTGTCAGATGTTAGATGCTGAGCAGGTGCAGACGTCAATTGAGTTCTTTGCTCGCTCTCTGCCTCGGTCTTTGGAGGTATTTCGGTGTCGGCCAAAACGTTCTGCATTTCGTGGAGTTTGACTGCATAACTGCGTGCAGTATCGATGGTTTTGTAATTGCCAGTCCTTGCTGCGGCCACGATAAGTTCCTGCAATTTGATTTCAGCCTCCTTCAGAATTTTTACGATCTCTTCCATTACAGCCTCTCTGCTATAGAACATAATAGATTCAATGCATTTGGCTATATTCTATTATAGCCTAGAATCGACATTGTCAACGTTTTTTTCAATTTTTTCTGCAAAAGAACACGAAAACAATCCTAACGACTTGCTATATATGCATTTACATCCATAATGGATCGACCGCTTTTTTGGTTTTCGGCGCACTTAGGGTGCTTTTAAAGTGAAAAGGCTGATTTGGAACTGGAAGCATTGGCAAGAATGGGTAGGACCCATAGGACATTTAGGACGAATGGGACGGATGGGACAGTAAACAGCAAACAGTCAACAGTAATCAGTCAACGGGGAACAGGGAACAGAAGACAGAATAACAAGCTGAAGCTTGAACTCCAAACGAGAATCAATCGAGCCAGGTTGGGCGGATGATCTCGTCTTGTTTGAGCATGCAGATGCCGTCGGGGCAGGAGCCGATGTCGGGAGTGAGCGGCTCGCCATTGCGCATGCGGAGGATCTTTTGGCAAAAATCCGCTCCGGCCAGGTGCGAGCAGGGATACCCGCCGCCGAAACGCGGGTTGATCTCGAGGAGGCGCGGGCCGTTGGGACCGCGGATGACGTCAACGTCCGCCGGACCGAACAGCTTGATCGAGGCCAGCAGCCGCCGGCCAAACTCGAGCATCACCGGGTCGGCGGTGGTCAGGGCCTTGTCCGTCTCGCCGGCACGCATGGCCAGCTTCTTCTTGCAGAAGACGCTGATCGGGCGAAAGTCGCGATCGCCGAAGAGGTCGTAGCCGAACTCGGGCCCTTCGATGTACTCCTGGATGAAGGGCAGGGGCACGCTTTCGACGGCGGCCTCCAACTGAAGGCGGTCATAGCAATAGGTGATGTTGGCCGAGGCGCTGCCCTTGCGGGGCTTGACCAGCAGCGGCCATGTGACGGCTTTGGCGTCGATCTGCGCCATCGCGTCATCGACGGCCAGGCATACGAACGGACTGGCCAGCCCGCTGCGGACGGCGAATTGATACGTGAGGTATTTATCGGACGAAAGCTCGATCGTCTCTTTGGGCGACAGGAGCAGCATGATATTTTGGGCGGCGAAGGCGTCGTTTAGGCCGGCGAGGATCTCCAGCTCCGGGTCGATCAGAGGCACGACGATATCGATCTTCTTGTCGCTGCAAAAATCCAGCAGCGCCTGCGTGTAGCCGTTGTTGCGGACCTCAGGCAGGATGACCGTGCCGTCGCAGTAGGCGAACGCGGGGGCAAAGCGGCTGTTGTCGGCGCCCCAGACCTTGCCGCGGCCGGCGAGGGCCTCCTTGAAATACTTGACCAGGTAGCCCCTGCGTCCTATCGATGTCAAAAGTATATTCATGCGTCTTTCACTAAACCCATGTATAATTTACCAAAAGGCGGGCGCCAATGCCAGAGAAATTAAGAAGCCAAGAACACAAGAATTCAAGAATTGAGATGCCGGCGTACCAGGAACTCAAGACCCAGGAATGAAGTGCCGGCTGCAAGAGCGTGCTGCCAAGAAAAGTGTTGTTTTTCGGGATGTGCAGGCATAAGATGGGTGCGAGTCTGGCGGGAGAAGTTTTGAGCCCGTCAATGCATCCTTGCAGGAGAACGCGGCATGATATTCAGTCAGTTTGTGGGGCCCGAGCGGCCGTTGAGCTGGTCGCTGCAGTTTTGGCCGGTACTGCCGTGCGCTTTTTTCGTGGCGCTGACGGCGACGTGGCTATGCAAGAAGATCGCGCTGAAGCTGGGGATCGTGGACCGGCCGGACGCGGTAGTCAAGACGCACAAGGAACCGGTGGCCTACCTGGGCGGGGTGGGGATCCTGGCGGGGCTGACGGTTGGGATGCTGGCGGGCGTTGTGCTGATGAAGGATTTCGATATTTTTGACAAGAGCCTCAAGTGGCTGTTGGGGATTTTGGCGGGGGCGGCGATCGCGTGCACGGTGGGGTTGATCGATGATATCGTGGATCTTCGGCCGCGGCAGAAATTCCTGGGGCAGATCATCGCGGCGGCGGCGCTTTTGGCGGCGGGGATTCGACCGGACTTGCAGCAAGCGGCGGCATTCCTCGGGTGGACTATGCCGGACTGGCTGGAATGGGCTATTGATATCCCGATCGTAATCTTTTTTGTGCTGGGAGCGACGAACTCGCTGAACCTGCTGGACGGGCTGGACGGGCTTTGCGGGGGCGTGACGGCGATCATCACGATCGCGTTTCTGCTGCTGTCGATCCACCGGGCGACGTGGGGGTTCAGCGAAGTGGGCGACCCGGTACGGATCATCGTGTGCCTGGGAATGGTGGGCGGGGTGCTCGGGTTTTTGCCGTTCAATCGGCATCCGGCAAAGATATTCATGGGAGACGCGGGAAGCCTGCTGCTGGGGTTTGTCACGGCCTCTTTGATGATCCTGTTCGCGGAGGAGATCTTCCGCTGGTGGATGGCAAGCATTGTGATCTTTGGTCTTCCGATCCTGGATACGGCCACGGCGCTGGTGAGGAGATGGCTGAATAGAAAACCCCTGTTTGTTTCGGATCGGGGGCACATCTATGATCAGATGATCGATCGCGGCATCCCGTTGAAAAAGACCGTGGCGATCTGCTACGGGCTGGCGGCGGTTTATGCGTTTATCGGGCTGGCGATCAGCCAGATGCGCACGCGATATTCGGTGTTCATCTACCTGTTTGTCATCGTGGTGTCAGGGGGGATAATCTGGAAGAAGGGATTTTTGAAAATGGAGGGGAACCGCGGGGCGGTGAAGAAGCGATAGCTCCAATTTAATGCGCCACCGACCGCAGATAGTTTTTGATCGAAGCGATGTCGGTCAGTTCGATTGCCTCGGCGGGCGTGATGGCGATGCCGAATTCCTGCTGGAGGGTCATGATCAGGGCGACGTGGGCCATCGAATCCCAGCCGGGAACGTTGTCGATTGAGAGGTCGTCCGTGAGTTTCTCGATGCTGAAGGCATCCTTGAAAATTCGTTCAAGCCGGTCGTGTGTGTTCATTTCCATAATCTTGCCACAGATTAACACTGATTAATTCTGATTAATACTGATTAGCTTCAGGTATTTAAATTCTTTGGGAGCATAGCGCTCGAGATCACATTTGTATTGTGAAGTTTTTTCATCAAGCGAAGTCTTAATAAAATTCATTTTGTCCCAGAAATCAGCGGCCAGCGCATTCTTCGGAGTTTTGAGATATTCGGCCGTGAGCTGTTTGACATTCGATAATTGCGCATCGCGGCAGATACGGTCAACCAGGGCGTCTTCGGCCTGGCGGCCAATCACGCGGCAGCTCATCAGGAACGTATCGATCCGCCAACTTTCGGTTTGCTTGTTCACGATCGCCAATCCGACGGTTCCATTGTCGCCAAATTTATCCTTTAAGCCAAGGACATAGACCGCCCGGCGTTTATCCGGCAGCATGGCCGCGATCTCGGCTTCGGTATAGCGACGGGTAGTCAGGTTAAACTGGTTGGTGCGCTGCGTCAATTGCGCAGCGCGCTTGACATCCTTCGCTTCGGCCTTGCGGATGGAACAGACCATCTCCAGCGATTTAAGGAAATCCTCCAGCGAAACGGATGACTGCTGAAGCTGGGTCCTTTGCCGCTGGGCCGCGTACATCGCGCCGCGCTGGCGATCCTCTTCGGATAGGCTTGCCTTTGTAAAGAAATCAGTTTGCCGCAGGGTTTGCGCATAAAGAGCGGGATTGGCGGGCAGATCGAGAATCTTGACCTGTGGAAGCATCTGGCGCAGCAACTGGCGTTCGACGGGATTGTCATCGGCGAAGACCATGCTGTCCAGACTGATATTCAGTTCTTGCGCCAAAGCATTCATGTTGTCGGCCTTGCTTTGCCAATTGACAACCAGGGCGGCGAAATGTTTCTCTCGCAGGAGCATGTGCGGATGGCGGCGAAGGACCTCGAGCACGTCGGCTTCGTTGTTCTTGCTGTTGATGGCCAGGATGACGCCCTGCTCATACAGTTCCAGAATGGCCTTCTGGAATTCGACAAACTCCCTGCCGGGTGAATCGGGGCCGAGGGCGATTCCGTCCAGTCCATCCTCACCGATGATCCCGCCCCACAGCGTGTTGTCGCAATCGAGGACCAGGCATTTGGCGGACAGGCCTTTCACGGCTTTGACGCACGAACCTATCTTTTGCCCGAGAAGCTTTAAGAAAGCTTCGCTAAAGGGCACTCTGGCCATCGCCAGCATCTGGGGCGAAAAAGCATTGACATAGCCGAAGTAAGCGGCCAAAGCATCCAAATCGAGAATTTGAATCCTCGGATCGTTTGCCAGCGCCTTAATGAGATATTGATTGGCTTTTTGAAGCCTCTCTCTTGCAGTCGAAGCAAGAAGATGCAGCGGCCAGTCCGGGGGTGCGGCGAACGTGCAAACCAAAAGCGTCCCATTACCGGCGGAGGACCAATGATGGGCGAGCGAGACCATATGATCGGCTGTTTCCTGGTCCGTTCCGGCGGCAGTGGGCTCGACCATTAAGAATGTAAGATCGGGTTTGAACGCGTAGAGGCCGCTTTGAGTATCCAGCATCTCACGGCTGAACTGGCCATAGGGCGCAACATAAACATCGAGGCCAATATCCTGGCGGGCGGCTTCGACGATGGCGTACTCGGAGACAGGCTCCATTGTGAAAGAACCGGTGAAGGCGACCTTGAAGCCATTGGCAAAGATATTTGCGCCGGAAGCGGCAAGAGCGCGCAACTGCCCTGCCGCTCTGCGGTAATAAAGCCATGACGGGGCGGCGGGCATTTCATCCAGAATCTTTGTGATTTGTTCGTTCATGCGGCCAGGATGCTTTCCTTAAAGGATTCGAGCTGCGAATTCATCTTCTCGGGCGAATAGTAGTCGGGATTGGCCATATCGCTTTCCAGAATGATAGACGGGATCCCCTGCCGGAGCAAGTGATCGCGCAAGGGAATCACGTGCGCCAGCGCTCTGCGGCAGCTTCGATTGGCATGCAGAATGACCCCATCGATCGCGTAATCGCGGACAAGCTGCTCGGTCCAATCGATCCTACGCTGCGGGAGCCAATTCAAATATGTACTCGTATAAGGCCGGATCAGAGATTCAAGCGTATCGGCGGCGGGGTAATCAAGGTCCCACCAGAGCGTATAATCGTTCAGGACAATTTGAAAGCGGTCATCATTGAAAGATGGATATCGCTTCGGCAAAAACCAGAGCGGATAGCCGTGCCAAAGCAGCCGGAACGAGGGCTGCGCCGCTATGACAGCATTTTCATTTTCCCGCGAATGTTCGTGAATGAGGGTTTCACAATATCGGCAAACCGCGGGCGTTCCCCTGGCGGCCACGATCGGAAACAGGGCATTGGCAAGTTTGGCCGCATCGATTTGCAGGGCAGCCTGATTCAGAACATGCACCTGCGACCATAGCTTGCACGCAGCGCGGCTGTTGGCTGCCTGCTGGGCCAGCACGCGTTGGTCAAGATCGCGGCCAGTCTGCTTTTTGACGAATTCGATCAGGGCAAGGTACTGGCGGTACACGTATTCGTTCTGGTCGGTGTTTTCCGAGCCGGTCGGATAATCAATCATGAACAGTGGGATATTCTTACGCTGCGACCAGAGCCTGAACCATAACAGCGTTGTGCCGCATTGATTGTTAGTCGCAACCATGAAGTCCGGCTCCGGCAGACCGCCGTAGGGGAGCCTTTCGGCATGGTCCATTCCAAGCGAGATCAGAGAATACGAACAGAGATCGCCCGCAAATTGTCCCATGCCCGAAGAGCCAATCATGTCGCCGGCTTTGCCGGAGGCCGAACAGACAACCGCGTAGCTTTCCGGGTAAAGGCACGTGATGTCCATTGCCCTCAGTATTTCAACGGGAGTGAATGCCGTGACATAGGCAATGGGCTTGCCGTCCTTTTTGGCCTGGGCGGCGCCAAGATAATAATCCGTGAAGATCTTTGTCAAAATGGTGCGCGAGGATTCCACTAGAGCAGTTCCATGAACGATTCGATGCGCATCAGATCGCGGGCCTGGAGGCCGGGCCGACCATGTTCGACTTCAATCAGCAGCGTTTTGATGCTCTGCTGCTCAAGTTCGGCGGCACACTTGACGTAACTGTGCACATGCGGCTCGCAGCGTTCCTGATTAAGAAAGATGATGCCGCAGGCTCCAAGCTCAGCGGCGCGCGCGGCCAGGGAAGGCCGATGCAGATCAAAGGCCGTCGGGCTCGCCTGCGAAAGAATGTGCTGTGCAATCTTGGTATAAATGTCGCCTCCCGTGGCAATGTCCTGACTGCAATAGCGCCATCCGTTGGTGACGGAATCGCCGACAATGCACGCGCCGTGATTTTCAAGTGCACCCACAAGCTCCAGGTCGTCCGTCAACGGCCCGGCGAGCATCACTGGATTGCCGGAGAGCGGCTGTGAGAGCGAGGAGCCTGCAAACTCTTGCAGCATCCGCGTAAACTCATTTCGATCCAGCATCAGGCCGGCGGTGGCCACGGCAAGCAGATCGGAATATCGCAGCCGACGAGCCTCGACTTTCGCATAGCATTGCCGTAAAAGGCCGCGTATCGTGTTATATTCGGTTATAGCGGCATGCAGTTTCTCATCGGATACGGTTGAGCGGCTTGCGGCAGCAAGCTCGGATGCCAGACGCCGCAGTTGAGAAGTCAAATAGAGAAGCGCCGGACCATCGGTGTTGACCGGATGATCCAGCGTCCAGCATTGAGGCCCGTCGGGCCGGGTTTGCCAGACTTGGCGCAAAACCTTCAGCGAATCACAGGAATTGGGAAATACCAGGCCCGTTAACAGGTCGGCCAGCCCGGAGCACTGCGTCGCATAAAAATCCTGCACGAAAGAGCACATTGGATCGCATAGCGCCGGGCCGGATACAGAACCAAAACAGCCGATGAGGCGCAGCGGGTGAAAGCCCGCGGCCGCGATGATCTCCGCCGGGATGTAATTGGAAAAATACCCTATGATCCCGCAGGATCTTGCGCTGACGGACTGCAGATACGCGCGGCGATGATGCGGGTTCAGAACCATGCTGCGACAGTTTTTCAGGATGGGATCGACAGCCGTCACGTTTGTTATCCCCGCGCCGCCTTAAACTCTTCGCGTAAAAGTCCCAGATGCACAATGTCGATGCGGCTGCCTGCAACGATCTTGTCCTTGCGCAGCGTGCCTTCGATATGAAAACCCAGTTTTTTCATGGTCACCAGGCTGGCGACATTGTCGGGCCGTGCCTGGGCACGTATTTTTTCAAGCCCGAGGCGCGAAAACGCCCATTCAATGAGCAGGCTTTCCGCCTGAAGCATGACGCCTTTGCCCCAATAGTCTTTGCTGCCGATCACGATAAAGATCTCCGCCGTTCTGTGGCGCGCGCTGATATCGATCAGGCTGATGAGCCCGATCGGCTCTGACGCATCCGCTTCAATCACGAGGTCAAGGCGCGCGGGTGAATCCTGCACGCGACGAAACCACTGTATGGATTTGGCCAATTCGAGCGGCTCATCCAGGATCAGCGTTCGATTGATCTGGGGGTCATTAAACCATCGGACCTTGCGGTCCAGGTCGGCGGCGGTCATCTGGCGAAGACAAAGACCGAACCCGCAAATGGGTTTATCCAACTGCATAATTTTTTGCCACGGAGAACACAGAGATCACATCAGGTTTTTCTTGTACCAGTCGATGGCCTCGATGAGCCCTTCCCTGAACAGCATCACCGGTTCATAACCAATGACCCGTTTGGCAAGGTCGATAGAGGCCAGTGAGTGTTTGACGTCGCCGGGGCGCGTCGGGGCGTAATTTGGTTTGACGTTTGTCCCGCAGATCTCGTTGATCAGCCCGATGATCGCGTTGACCGAGATGCGTTCGCCGCAGGCGACATTAATAACTTCGCCGGAAGTTTTGGCGGCGCGGGCGGCCAGCAGGTTGGCATGGACGACATTATCGATGTAGGTAAAATCGCGGGTCTGCTCGCCATCGCCATAGACCAGCGGCGGCTGCCCTTTGAGGATATGCGTCACGAACGCCGGAATGGCCGCGGCGTACTGGCTGGTCGGGTCCTGGTATGGGCCGAATACGTTGAAGTAACGCAGCGAGATCGTCTCCAGTCCCCAGCACTTTGAAAACACGCTGCAGTAATATTCGCCGAACAGCTTGGCGGCCGCGTACGGCGACTTGGGACTGGTGACCATATCTTCAACTTTTGGCAGCGTCTCACTGTCGCCATAGGCCGATGAGCTGGCGGCATAGACAAACCGCTTGATGTTCGTATCGCGGGCGGCCAGCAGCAGATTGAATGTCGCATCGACGCAATGCCGGTGCGTCGTCGCCGGGTCGTCGATGCTCTTGGGCACAGACGGCACCGCGCCCTGGTGAACGACAACATCCACGTCTTTCATGGCGCGCCTGGCGATCTCGATGTCGCCCATATCGGCTTCAATGAAGTCGATCTTATCGATGATCTCCGCCAGGTTGCTTTTCTTGCCGGTGATGAGATTATCGATCACGCGGACAAAGCAGCCCTCTGCTACCAGTTTTCTGCAGATGTTGGAACCGATAAACCCGGCGCCGCCGGTAACTAAATACTTGTGCATAGTTTCTCCAATATTTTAAATCACAGATTACATAGTAGCTCTTAGCTGTTAGCCGTTAGCTTATAGCTAATTGCTTATCGCTTATAGCTTTGTATTACGAACGGTTTTGATATAACCGGCAAGCATTTTTCTCACTCTGTCAGTTCGTTGGCTAGCGATAGATACAACTGGGAGTCAATATACTTAGTCGTCCCTGAAAAAGTCATTTTGCGAATTCAAATCGCCGGGCCAACGCGGTGACGCGCGAAGTTTTTGACATTTTGCTCAGCCAATTTTCCAAAAAGTCGACCCATTCCATCAGCGCATACAAAAATGCGGCTATTAATTTCCGCATATTGTACCCGGCGGCGGCCAAGATCGCGTTGATCTGGTCACCATCGGCGCCCTTGAGATAATTCCTGCCCATTCGGTTGTCACTTTTCACAT
>JAJFTK010000062.1 GCA_021372945.1 Planctomycetaceae bacterium
GCAAATGAGATAGAACTTGAGAAAGGCTCGCGAGCCCCACTCTCGTTCGACAAAGGGGCCCATGAAATACAAAACCAGCAGATTGAAGACCAGATGCCCCACGCCGGCATGCAGAAACTGGTATGTGATGAGCCGCCATAACTGCAAGGCATAGACCGAGGTTACAGGAAACACCGAGCCGTACAAGTCCAGGATGGATATGCCGTCCTCGATCCTGGGGAAGATCAGTGCGTCGGCAACAAAAACGGCGAAATTGATGATCAGCAGCCACTTGACCGCCGGCGTCAGCCCCAGCATCCCGCCCGCGGTGTACTGACTGCCAAACCCATCGGAACGGTTGTAATTCCTGTCGTAAATGCCCATCATTTATCCTAAAAAAAGTATCATCGCTGAAATTGTCTTGTTATAATATCGGCAAATCGAAAGCAGGTACAACCATAAAAATCCTTCAAAATATGCAGAAGTTTACTTATTACCAGCAAGAACTGAAAGACCTGACAAAGCAAGACATGCTAAGGGCGTGCCGGTGCGTTGACTCGGCGCAGGGGCCGGTTGTGCGGATGGCCGACGGCAGTGAGAAGGTGCTGTTTTGCAGCAACAACTACCTGGGGCTGGCGGGCGATGAAAGGGTCCGGCAGGCGGCGATTGACGCCATCGAGCGGTATGGGGTTGGGGCGGCGGCGGCAAGGCTGGTCAGCGGGACCATGCGGCCGCACGCAGAGCTGGAGGAGGCGATGGCGGCATGGCTGGGCAAAGAGGCGGCGCTGTACCTGCCGTCCGGGTGGGCGGCCAACCAAGCGCTGCTGAGCACCCTGCCGCAGAAAGGCGACCTGGTCATGCTCGACAAGATGGACCATGCCTCGATCATCGATCCGGCGAAGGTGTCCATGGCGGACTTCCACACCTACCGTAAGGGGCAAACCGAGCGGCTGGAAGGTTACTTGTCTGGCGCTGCGGGTCAAAAATTTGTCGTTACTGAAAGCGTGTTCTCGATGGATGGCGACCGAGCGGACCTGAAGGAACTGGTGCGCCTTCGAAATGCGTACGATGCGATCCTGGTTGTGGACGAGGCGCACAGTATCGGCTGCTTTGGGGCCACCGCCGCAGGGCTGTGCGAGGAAGAAGGCATGCTGGCGGATGTCGATATTGTCGTGGCGCCGCTGGGCAAGGCGTTCGGGGCCTCCGGCGGGATCGTCGCCGGGCCAAAGGTTTTGATCGATTACCTTGTCAACAAGGCCCGGCCGTTCATCTATACGACCGCGACGCCGCCGGCCATTCCGGCAGCAGCGTTGAAGGCGCTGGAGATCATTCAATCTGAGCCTGAGCGTCGAAAGCAGCTTACGGAAAAAGCGGCGTACCTGCGCAACGCACTGAAAGGCATGGGCCTGGACACGAAAGATAGCAGAAGCCAGATCATCCCGGTGATATTGGGCACGCCTCAGCGCGCGGTTGAGGTTTCGCATAAGTTATACGAGCAGGGGTACCTGGTCGTGGCGATTCGCCCGCCGACCGTCCCGCCGGGAACGGCCCGCCTGAGGATCTCCATGCAGGCCGACCACACAACCGAACAAATCGATGGACTGATTGCCGCGTTGAAGGCCGCATTAGTTGGTATGCCCGCCTAATGCTCACCGCTCCGCATAGGCTGCCAATATCTGGCCATAGTACACCCGATGAAAATCCCCCTGCGGGTAGAATCGCTCTTTAACCGCCCCGTTAAGCGTTTCCGGCAGCAGGTCATTTTGATGCAGCACGCGGCAGACATAATGGATCCGGCACTCTTTGATGATCGGTGTGTCTGCTTCAGCAACCGTCATCGCCGTCAGTTTCATCTCTTTGAATTTATCATGCTCGCGGCCCGAAACGCTGCCGCAGTGTTCGGCAGCCTTTGCCAGATTTGCTGATGGCACATTTACCGTGAATTCCTCACGCTCCGCCAAAAGCTTGAACGTGTGACGCGAAGGCCGGACCAGCACGATAAATACCGGCCTGCCCCAGATCTCGCCAATCGTGCCCCAAGCGATCGTCATGATATTGGGCTTCCTGTCTTTTCCCCGCGTTACCAGCAGCAGGCCCTGTCCGCGCATTGCCTCCATCGTTTCACGAAAACAATCTGTGTAATCGACTTGAATCTTGCCCATGTCATTCTCCAGATCTGTTCATTCATTAAGGCCTATTCTTCGGCGTTCCGCGTTCACCGATTATACCCGCAACACCCCACCTTTCACAACCAAATCAATCTGCAATTTTAGAGGGCGGGCAAGATGTTTTTCAGTTTTTCATGATTCTTGTGTTCCAGGGTTCTTGAGTTCTTTTGTTCTTTCTGATGAATTGCCGGCGGGACGCCGGCGGTACCAAAAAACAAAGCCTGCCGGCGGGACCTGTGCCACTTTTAGCCCTTGATGCAGACGAGGGGGACGAGTTTGGCGACTTTGCGGGCCAGGCCTGCGTTGTGGGTGGATTCGACGACTTCGCTGACGTCCTTGTAAGCGCCGGGGGCCTCTTCGGCAACGCCGCGGAGCGAACGGCTGCGGATGAGGATGCCCTGGTGGGCGAGCCGGCCGATCACTTCCCTGGCGTTGTACCTTTTGGTGGCCTCGCGGCGGCTCATGTTCCGGCCCGCGCCGTGGCAGGCTGAGCCGAACGAGAGCTTTTCGTTTTCCTCCGTGCCGACGAGGATGTAGGAGGCGGTTCCCATCGTGCCGCCGATAAGGACGGGCTGGCCGAACTTGCGGTATTCGGAAGGCAGTTCAGAGCGGTCGGGACCCCAGGCGCGCGTGGCACCCTTGCGGTGGACGAAGAGGCGTTTCTTCTTGCCGTCAACGGTGTGCTCCTCTTCCTGGCAGGTGTTGTGGGAGACATCATAGAGCAGTTTGACGGCGGCTTTGGGGGCGATGTGGTCGAAGACCTCGCGGACCAGGTGCGTCAGGATCTGGCGGTTGGCGAGGGCGCAGTTGATGCCGCAGCGCATGGCGGCCAGGTAGCTTTGGCCGACGGGCGAATTGAGCGGCGCGCAGGCCAGCTCGCGCTCCGGCAATTCGATGCCGGCCAACTTGGCCGAGGCGATCATCTGCTTGAGGTAGTCCGTGCCGATCTGGTGGCCCAGGCCACGCGAGCCGCAGTGGATGCTGAGCTTGATGTCGCCGGCGGCAATGCCGAACGCCCTGGCGATGTCCGGGTCAAATATCTCATCGACCTTCTGGATCTCGAGATAATGGTTGCCGGAACCGAGCGTGCCCATCTCATCGAACTGGCGTTTTTTGGCTTCGTTGGAGACCTTCGCGGGGTCAGCGCCTGGGGCGCGGCCATTCGTTTCGATGAAACGGAGGTCATCGAGTTCGCCATACCCTTTTTCGACGGCCCAGTGGGCGCCCTGCACGAGGAGTTCATCAAGCTGCGAGGCGGAGAGCTTGACTTTGCCGGTGCTGCCGACGCCGGCGGGGATCGTGTGAAAGAGGGCTTCGGCCAGCGCTTCGCGCAGCGGCATAAACTCTTCTTCGGTCAGACCTGTGTGCAGCGTGCGGACACCGCAGGAGATATCGAAGCCGACGCCGCCGGCACTGACGATGCCGCCCTGGCCGGGATCGAACGCGGCGACGCCGCCGATGCAGAAGCCGTAGCCCCAGTGGGCATCGGGCATGGCGTAGGAGGCTTCGACGATGCCGGGAAGGGCCGCGACGTCGCGGACCTGCTGGACGACCATATCATCCATTTCGGCGATGATTTGCTCGGAGCCATAAATGACGCCATCGACGAGCATTTTGCCGGAACGCTCGATGAGCCACTTTGTGTCGCCCCTGCGTTTGACGAGCTTTCGATCCATGGCAATATGTTAAACCACAGGCGCGAATTTGGGAATGATTATTTTGCCTAGCATGATCGCGGCGGTGGTTTTTTTGACAGGATTTACAGGATTAACAGGATAAAAATGCGAAATGAGACTCCACGGCAGGCGTGGAAGCCTGCCCCTACCGGACAAATATCAACAAGCTAAGCTTGAACACGGGCAGGATGCCCGTGATACATTTAGACGTCAACGACACATTGGGCGAGCCATTGGCCGTCGGGCCGCTGGAACACCTTGAGTTCCATGTAGGTGGCGGCCTTGACCTCGACGGCCAGTTCGTGGCGGTCGGGATCGACCGGTTCGCCCCAGGCGAAGGCGGTGAGTTGGTGGCCCTTGATGCGCACCTCGAAACGGCTAAAGAGCATCTTGCGGATGTCCATCTCGTAGATGAGGGCGTTGATCCAGTCGGCAAAGAGCAGGTCATGTTCGTCGGCCTCGCAGGAGACCTTGACCCGATGAAGCGGCTTGACCATCGCGGGCGAACAGATGACGGCGGTCAGGGCAAAGGCGGCATCTTCGAATGCCTTTTCAAGCGTCGGCGCCACGCCGCGGATGCCGATATCGGCCTGATGATGAAAATGCTCCCACATATAGTCGATAGTCGTGAGTAGTGAGTCGTGAGTTTAGGGAATGGTCGAGGGTTTTCGGCCCGGGATATAGACTTTTTTGAACCAGTCCCAATCATACGTGGTGCCGGTTTTGGGATCTTTGGCGGACCAGCCTTTGACGCCGGCCTCGGCCATGTCCCGCGTTTGCTGTTCGAGCCATTTGTGCCTGTCGGCGTGGCCATCGGCAAAAACAAAGGTGCTGCTGTCGTTATGGAAAATCGCGAAGGGGTCGGTCCATGTCGGGCTAACGAGATTCATGTTCCAGGTCCGGTGATTCCATCCCCGCTCTTTTTCAGCTTCCTCCAAGAAGATGATCTTGCCACTGGGGTTGACAAATTCGGAGAATTTGTGGATCTCAACATCATTTTCACCCGGGTTGCTGGAGGGCCTTCTGGATAATGGCTTACCAATCGAATACGTGCGGTAGCCGAGCATTCCCACCGTCGAATCGATCGTGTTAGAGCGGTTGTCGGCGGGACAATGGTAAGCTTTTGGCGCCATGATGTAGGGCCAGAGCGAACCGATTTCAAAGCCCCTGATCTTATCCGCAAGTGAGATATTGGATACCGCCCGCGCCGCATTCATCGGCTGACCGACCCAGCAATGGACCTTGACTGTGCCGTAGGTTTCGAACCCCGCCATGGCGCCAATCTGGTCAGAGGTATCGCCATCAGCCAACTGGCTGTCATTGTCTTCGGCGTAGAGCATATACGCCTTGCCGAGCTGGGCCTCGTTGGCCAGGCAGACGGCGGCGGCAGCGTAGCGTTTGGCGTTCTTGAGAGAAGGGATGATGATGCTCAGAAGCAGAGCAATAATGGCGATGACGACCAGGAGTTCAATCAGGGTAAAAGCCGCTGGCTTCTTCATTCTATTCTCCTCAGACGAATATCCTTTACAAATATTATAGATGCAAACCGGTTTTTTTGCACGTTTTTTTTTGCTTTATGGCAAAAAACTAGATTGGCACAGTTGCTGCTCCAGCGACTGTCTTGAAAATCAAGCGGTTTTTTCTAAATTTTGATTCCATTTCTGGTTGTTTCTGACCATCGCATTCAGGATACAAATAAGTTTTCTCATCGTAGCCACCAAAGCGACCATCTTGCATTTTCCCAGAC
>JAJFTK010000063.1 GCA_021372945.1 Planctomycetaceae bacterium
CGTCTGGGAAAATGCAAGATGGTCGCTTTGGTGGCTACGATGAGAAAACTTATTTGTATCCTGAATGCGATGGTCAGAAACAACCAGAAATGGAATCAAAATTTAGAAAAAACCGCTTGATTTTCAAGACAGTCGCTGGAATTGACGAACTTGCGGCGGCGGCACGGTCAAGTCTGTTCCGCCCGTGAAAGCTGTTGCTTTTTATGGCACCGGCCGGTATGCTGAATCGCTGAAATCGGGTATGGAAATCGAATTTCGGAACTGCTATGAAAACGATCATTCTCCTGACAATATCCAATGTTTTTATGACGTTCGCGTGGTACGGTCACCTGCGATTCAGGAACAAGGCCTTGTGGATTGTCGTTTTGGCAAGCTGGCTGATCGCGTTTTTTGAATACTGCTTCCAGGTTCCTGCCAATCGCTTTGGCTATGGACAGTTCTCAGCCGCTCAGCTCAAGACGATCCAGGAGGTCATTACGCTGGTTGTCTTTTCGGTCTTTTCGGTGCTCTATCTGAAAGAGGAATTCCGCTGGAATTATCTCGTCGGCTTTGGATTCATCGTGCTGGCGGTCTTTTTCATCTTTCGAAAGTGGTAAGCCATGGCCGATGAATCATCCGAACGCACGATCTTCATTTCCGCGTTGGAACACAGCGCCGAGATGCACTGCGCCAACCTCATGGCGGCGGTTGGCAAGCTGGCTGCATTACAAAACGCGCAGACCCAGGCCGATGTTGAAATAAAAGCGCCTGCCGTGCCCGCCGCGCTCAAATGGATTGGCTTTGGCGGCCAGCGTATGGAAGAGGCGGGCTGTGCGCTGCTGGATAACCCCATCAGCCGCGCGGCGATGATCTATAACGTGCTGGGCCAGCTCGGATATTACAAGAAGCTCATTCGGCTGGCGACGGAGTATTTTGAAAATAATCGCGTGGACCTGGTCGTCGTCTGCGATTCGCCGGCATTCAATTTCCATATCGCCAAGGCTGCCAAGCAGCACAACATCCCCGTGTTGTTCTATGTTGCGCCGCAGCTTTGGGCGTGGGCGCCGTGGCGGATCAAGAAGCTTAAGCGCTGCTGCGACCGGCTGGCCTGCATCCTGCCGTTCGAACAGGACTGGTTCTGCAAGCGGGGTGTCGATGCGCAGTTCGTGTCCAATCCGCTCTTTGATGAAATGACGCTGGACCTTGCGGCCAATCGCAAGAGTTATTCAGATTATAGCGTGCAGGCCCCGAAGGTCGCCCTGCTGCCCGGCTCGCGCGACCACGAGATCGATACCTTGTGGCCGCCCATGCTCGATATCGCGTTCGTGCTGAAGAAAGAGCATCCGAAGGCGACGTTCACGGCATGCGCGCCCGATGAAATGAAGAAGGCCAAACTTGAAACCTTTGCCGGCGACCTGGCCAAGCACGGCCTTGACATCAGCTACGAGTCCAACGCTTTGATCGACGTTGCCAAACGTTCGGACTTTGCCATTGTCGCCAGCGGCAGCGCGACACTGCAAGTGGCCGCGGCGGGCTGCCCGATGGCCGTGATGTACCAGAGCAGCCGATTGATGTGGCACGTGGTCGGACGCTGGCTGGTCCGCACGCGGTTCCTGTCGCTGCCGAACATTTTAGCAAAACATGAACTCGTTCCGGAGTTCATGCCGTACTTTACGGCGATCGAACCGATCGCCTGGCGCGTGCACCGCCTGCTGACGGCGCCGCAGCAAATGAGCCGCATCAGCCTGGAATTGACCAAACTCGTCAAGCCCTTGACCGAACGCCGCGCCAGTAATGTCGTCGCCCAAATGGTTATGGACATGCTGCAATTATCTTTTGGATAGGATTAACAGGATTTACATGATAAAATAGAGATCAGAGAACAGAGAGCAAGTAGTCTTCATCTATCATCTATCCTCTGTCTTCTGAGATTCGAGATTTGAAAGGTGGTTTGATATGGCTCAGGATGAACAGGTTTTAGTGGTTGCACGTTCGGTAGTCGAGTCCGTCGGGATGTTTCACGGGCTGGTGTTTAATGTCGAAGATTACCTGGCGAAGCTCTTCGCCGCCGGCGTGCCGCGATTTATGCCCCGGCCGCTGGCCGAGAAGGACCCCAACTTCAAGCAGCTCATCCCCTACGTCCTCATTAGCTGCAACGGCAAATATCTCAGCTACGTGCGCGGCAAGCGTGCCGGCGAAACGCGGCTGGTTGCCAAGCGATCGTTGGGCATCGGCGGACACATTAACCCCATCGATGACGCCATCCCTTTGTTCGGCGCCGATTACCGAGAGATCTATAACAGCGCCGTGCAGCGCGAGGTCAAAGAAGAGATCAACGTTGAAACTGGTTTCACCGACCGCATCGCCGCCCTGCTCAATGATGACACCAACGAGGTCGGACAGGTCCACCTGGGCGTCATGCACCACTGGCGGCTGGATGCCGAAAAGGTCACGCGCCGCGAGCAGATGATCACGCAACTTGAATTCATGGAGATCGCCGCACTGCAGAAAGTCCGCGATACAATGGAAACGTGGTCACAGCTTTGCCTTGACGGCATTTCAAAGATCGAAAAAGTTTAGCCCTTATTAGCCGGGCGCCTTCTGCAGCTTGATGGCAACCACCTGCGTGTGGGTGCCCAGACGCATGGGCGGTCCCCAAGTCCCCGAGCCCGTCGAAATAAACAGCGTGCTGTCTTTGATCTGGTGCACCCCCTTCATAAGCGGAAAGAACCTTTTCACGACGAACTTGAATGGAAAGATCTGCCCGTTATGCGTATGGCCGCTGAGCATCAGGTCAATGCCGTTTTGGGCGGCGGCCTCAAGGCCAACCGGCCGATGATATAATACGATGCTGTACTTGTCCGGGTCGATGCGTATCGGCCGCAGTTGTCTTTCGACCTGGTCGGGTCGGTCGCTGTCATCGATGCCGATCACCTGGATGCCGTCCCATTCAACCATTTCATTGCGCAGCATAATCACCGGCGTATGTTCAACCAGCCGAGTCACGGTCGCCAGCCCTGTGTAACGTTCATGGTTGCCAATTATAAAATAGATTGGAACCTTGATCTCGTTGAGTGAGGAGAATGTCTCATCGCTTAGACCGCTCCACGGATCCATCAGGTCGCCCGTGATCGCGACCAGATCAGGATCGAGGCTATTGGTGATTTTAACAAGCCGCCGCAGATGTGCCGGGCTGACCGAGCCGACGTGAATATCGGAGAGTTGAACAATCGTCTTGTCCATGGGGGCAGGCAGCTTAACCTCGGCCACCTGCACGGCTCTCGCGTTGAGAAGAGAATACAGGATCAGCGCCGCCGCACCTGTAAGTACGATGTATCTGCTGATGGCCTGCGGGATCGGCACGATAAGCCGAATAAGGTCATGCAGTCCCAGGCACATCAGGAGGATCAAACCCACTCCCATCCAAAGAGCCGCGAGCTTAAGGAGCCAGCGAGACAGGAAGAACCCAACCGACCGGTCCAGCATCATCGCGGCAATGTAGCTGATGGAAAACGCGGCCACAAGCAGCCAGAGAATGAGATTTGACTTGAGATGAAAGAACGCGAACAAGCGGCTGAAAATGTACCAATTCGCCAGTACATTTATACCAAAGAAGATAGAGATAAACAACAACATATCAGCCTTTCCAGTTCACCAAAAATTCGATTTTGCGCCATGAACTCTTTTTTTTCTGGATAGTACTATTGTAGAGACAGTTTGTTCATTAACAAGACCTTTTTGCCGCATTTTGACTCATCGCTTCGGCGAGCGGCTCTTAAGGAGTGAGTGATCATGAACCTGAACGACTATTTCGAGCAGACCGACGGCATGGGAATTCTGTCCACCACCGACAAACACGGAAATGTTGACTGTGCCATATACGCGGCCCCTCACATCATAAGCGAAGAGACGGTTGCCTTTATTATGCGGCCGAGGGTCAGCTACTATAACGTCCAGCAGAACCCAAAAGCCGCCTATATGTTTGTTGAAAAAGGAGCCGGGTACAAAGGCAAACGCCTTTACCTGCAGAAAGTGAGCGAAGAGGCCGACATCGAGAAGATCAATGCGCTCCGGAAGCATCCCGCCGAAGGAGAAGACGCCCAAAAATCAAGGCTGGTCTATTTCAAGGTGATTGGTGCCCGTCCGCTGGTCGGAGATAACGATGACTGATCCGGCCCGATTATAATTCGGGCCGCGCACGTCTGACGTTCATAATGCGCAAAAACGGGGTTCAGGGGACTAAAAACTTGCTCTGGGGTCGTGTATTTTGGTAGGATAACAGACATTGGCGTAACAAGATACAGACTTTAGATGAGAGGCAGCAACTGTGAAGAGGGTTTTTGCAGGCGGGTTGACGGCATTTGTCCTTTGTTTCTTTGTTCCGCCGCATGTCTTGGCGATACCGGCGTTTCCGGGGGCCGAGGGGTATGGCGCGGCAGCGACAGGCGGCCGGGGCGGGCAGGTCTATATCGTCACCAATCTGAACGATTCGGGACCCGGGTCGCTACGGGAGGCTCTGAACCACAATGTCGCGCGGACTATCGTGTTCCAGGTTTCAGGAACGATCCACCTGACCAGCGATCTGAGCCTGTATTATCCGAACGTGACCATCGCCGGACAGACCGCGCCGGGAGACGGCATCTGTATCGCCAACGGCACGCTGTATGGGGGTTTTAATAACGTCATTGTTCGGTACATCCGATGCCGGCTGGGGGACCGGTGGCCGGATGGTACCTACAACGGTGACAACGATGCGACGTGGGGACGTTACGCCGATACGATGATCTTTGACCACGTGACGGCAAGCTGGTCCGTGGATGAATCTTTTTCCTATTATGTCAATAGCAATTTTACGGCGCAGTGGTGCATGATCACGGAGAGTCTGCGGTACTCACACCATGAGAAAGGCGCTCACGGGTACGGCGGGATCTGGGGCGGCACGAACAGTTCGTGGCACCACAACCTGCTGGCGCACCACAGCTCGCGCAATCCGCGGATCGAAGGGGACGTCGCCAACAACGTTGACCTGCGAAATAACGTTATCTACAACTGGGCCTTTAATAGCTGCTATGGCGGCGAGCAGGCCACGGTCAATATTGTGAATTGCTATTATAAGTACGGGCCGGCGACGGATTCGGACGTACAGGACCGGATCGTCAATCCCAGCCAATATACTGATGGGTCTTATGGCAAATGGTATGTTACCGGCAATTATGTAAACGGTTTTCCCACCGTGACGGCGAACAATTGGCTGGGGGTGTACCCGGGGGGCGGAGTCGGCGACCGAAGCCTGTGCCAATCGCTTGCGCCGTTTCCTGTCGCGACAACTTACCCGGTGACAACGCAAACAGCGCAGGAGGCGTATGAGCTGGTGCTGAACGATGTTGGGTGCAGCCTTTATCGCGATCCGCTGGATACGCGAATCATCAACGAGGTGAGGACCGGCACGGCGACCTACGGCGGCAGCACCGGCGAAGGATTGGGCATCATCGATTCGCAGGAGACGGTGGGCGGCTGGCCGGCACTGGCTTCGCGTCCAGCGCTGACGGACAGCGATTCGGATGGGATGCCGAACGTGTGGGAAGTTTCGCGAGGGCTCGACTCGAATAGCGCGGCGGATCGCAACGGTGACCGTGATGGAGACGGCTACACGAATCTGGAGGAATACCTCAATTGGCTCTGTACCTCGGCGGCGCGGGCCGATATGGATCGGAATTGTCTAATCGACCTGCGAGATTTCGCGACGATGGCGGAGCATTGGGGCAGCCATTCAGGCGATGCGGGCTGGGATGCGTACTGCGATATCGCGCGGCCCGCGGACGGCGCGGTGGACCTGAGCGACCTGAAGGTCCTGATCGAGAACTGGCTAGGACAGCCGCAAGTACTGCCGCCGGATCCGCCGGAACCGACTACAACAATTCACCTCACCGCCAGCCAGGGAAAGGCTATCCAGTATAAGAGTAACAGCGGCGCGTGGGCTTCGGAGGAACGGCTTAAGACGCGTGCCTCCGGAGTATGGAATGCGGACCCGCTTTTGAATACGCTGGACGCGAGTAAATCGTACGTGCAGTTTGACCTATCAGGTGTGAGCGGGACCATCAATAGCGCGACGCTGACGATTTACGCCATCACGCCCGACAAGTCGTATAATGTCAGCGGACTTAACGACGGGGTCAATGAGAGCTGGAGCGCCGCGACGATCGACTGGTTCTCGGCGCCCGGGAACGATACGACCAGCGGTTCGGCCCTGAACCCGGCTCAAACGGTTGCGCTGTACTCGGTGTCTCCGACGGTGGGCGATGGGGCGGCCAGCGGCGATGTGACCTCTTTTGTCCAGGCCGATACCGACGGGCTGGTGACGTTCATCCTGACACCCGGCGGAACGACTTACATATACAATGTGATCGAGGGGAGTTATTACAACGCTGACTTTGTGCCGGTGCTGACGCTTGAAGGAGCATTCAATTGACAATTGATGATTGTCGATGGACGATTGTCAAATATTTCGTATTCGGTATTAGCACTTGCAGCATTTAGCTGATTGACTTTGCGGGCCGGGCTGGTAGGGTTGAAGTAGAAATGAAAGCGGACGCCATGAAATATATCTTCATCAGTATGGTATGCCTGGTTTGCCTGGGTCTGTGGGGATGTCAACGGGGGCGGATGCAGGAGACGCCCCAACAGCGGGCGGCCCTGATCGAGCAACTGCAGCGGGATTACCCGGCGACATGGCAGGAAAAACTGGCCGAGCACGACCGTGAAATGGAACGTATCAGGTCGGTTACACCCGCACCCTCCTATGGGCCGGGATATGCGCCCGACCCGGATATCCCCAACCAGCCATCGCCGTGGGCGTTTCCGGACATCAAAGCGGAATAGCTCTTTTGACGGGATTCACGGATCTTTTTGACAGGATTTGCAGGATTAACAGGATTTTTAAACAACCGGCAGCGGCAATCGCGACGCTGCCCTCTCGCCCTTGGGGCACTTGCGCTTATCAAGGGGAATTTTTGGGATGTTCCCTTCCCATCCCAGAGAGTTTTTGAGATGGGCTTGACAAGGATATTGGGTTTTGGCATACTGCTTGACTAATTTTCGCCAAAAATGCAGCGAAATGTGTATAATCGAACCGAAAGAATGGACTTGGAGACGCACGAATGAAAGTGTCGGAAATGAGAAAAGGCCAGACATTGATCATGGATGGCATTTTGTATGTGATCGTGGACTATCAACACGTCAAACTGGGCAAGGGCGGCGCGGTCTATCAGACGAAGCTGAAGAACCTGGTCGATGGCGGCATTCGTGATATTCGGCTGCGGGCCGAGGATACGGTGGAAGAGGCGTACCTGGAGAAGCGGAATTTTGAATACCTTTACTCGACCGGCAACGAGCATAACTTCATGGATTTAGAGAATTATGACCAGATCACTCTGGATGACGACGCGTTTGGGGAGGGCAAGCTGTATCTGTTGCCCAATTCGCAGATCCAGATCAGCATGTACCAGGAGAAGCCTGTGGTGGTGACGCTGCCGAATACGGTGGATCTGAAGGTCAAGGATACGGCCCCGGAGATCAAGGGGGCGACCGCGACGAACCAGTACAAGACGGCGACGCTGGAGACGGGGCTTGTGGTGCAGGTGCCGCCGTTCATCAAACTGGGCGAAAAGATCCGCGTCGATACGCGGACAGGGGAATATGTGACGCGCGTAAAAGAATAGAGTGTTGCATCAGGCGGTCGGCCCAAGCAAAAGGTCGGGCGGCCTGGTTTTGAGAATGGGTTAAGTTCGATCGCGTGTATGCCTAACACAGTCAAGAAATGGTGTTGGTTTACCTATCTGTTCATTGCTTTTACCTGCCTTTATTTTGCAGTGCGACTTCCGATCCTGACCGAACCGCTGGGGGCGGAGGACGGACTTTTTGCGGAGCTCGTCATCAACCGTCCTGCCGGACCTTATTATGCAATGGTCGGGCGGATCGATGGCGAGAAGTCCTACGGCTATATTTCACATCCGGCCGCCTTGTATGAAACGCTCCGATTCGGCGGATGGTTATGGCAGCCTTATCTGAGCGACTCGGCCCGCACGGATGACGCCGTGATCACCCCCCGACTTCGCGTGTTTTTTTCTTCATATCTTCTGGTATTCGGTTGGATCCTGCTGGGGTTGTCGTTCTTGAGGAGCGACGGCAAATGGCTGTGGCCGCTTGTGATCCTGTGCACCGTTCTACTGTCACCTTTAGCTATTAAGGTCAGTACGCGACTTCAAACGGACAATTCGGCGGGTGTTGTTCTATGCGGGATGGCGGCGCTGTTGTTTTTGACGGCCGGGCGCAGCGGGTTGAATAGACGATTGGGACCGCTCCTTTTTTTAAGCGGCGGTTTTTTCGCGGGACTGGGCAAGCAGGAGTGGTCCTTTGCCCTCCTGGCGGCCGTTGGCACGGCGGCATTGCTCTGTGTGATCCGACAGCGCGACCGGCAGCGTGAGACGGCAGCGGTTTTAACATGGGCCGCGGCAGGACTGGCAATTGGAAACCTGGTCAGTTATTTGTGGGATACAGCGAATTACATGCTTGGCCTGCGTTACATGGTCACGGCATCGAATTTAAGTGAGCATTCACCGACGCATTGGAATCTGGTCCGGTGGCTGGCAATGTTTCAGAACCGGCTTCCCCTGATCGTTATCTGCATGATGCTGATGGCGCTGCTTGTTTTCTATCTTTGGAGGCACCCTTCGGCGACAGCCAAATGGTTGACCGTTTTGTATGGCGGGTTTCTATTTGCAGAATATATGATTTCGGATTATAGTTCAGAAACTCGCTATTTTGCACCGGCGTTGGCCGTTTTGACCGCGGCGGCGTTGATGATTGTTCCGGCAAGCCTGGCGGGCTGGCCGCGGATGATCGTGCTTTTTACGGCGGCGATAACCGTCGGTTCAACCGCCGTCTTTTTGGGATGGTATCAGCCCGATCGAAATCTCGCATTGGAACAGCTTAAGAGCGGGCAGCTTCGTCCCAGGCGTGACCAGGTGCTCTTTGTTAACGACGGCGCGGTTTGGAACAAGCCGGAGCTGAACTATCGAACGGATCGCCATGATTTTGAGAAAACGCGCAAGAGGATTTTTGAGCAATACGGCAAAGATCTTGTTTATCCTGAAGCGATTCTTGCCCAACCCGCCATAACGTGTCAATGAGAGCAGAACCATGGATGATGATACAATAGCGTGGCGCGAGCGAAACTGGTTTTATTATAACTGGCTGGACCAACTGCATATCCAGAACGTGCGGGCGGGCAGCCGGGTGCTGCACGTGGGGTGCGAATGCGGGGACCTGCTGGCGGCGGTGAAGCCGGCGTACGGAGTCGGCATTGACGAAGATGCCGAGGCCGTGCGGACGGCACAGCGGCGATTTGAGCATCTTCATTTTGAGCGGCAGGATCCGCATACGCTGAACGTTGAGGGGACATTTGATTACATTCTGATCTGCAATTCGATCGGGAACTGGCACGATATTCAGCAGGTGCTGGAAAATCTGCGTGCGGCCACGCATGAGGATACGCGGATCATCGTGACCTATTACAGCTACCTATGGGCGGGACTGCTGCGGCTGGGTTCGCGGCTGAAGATGCGGCGGCCCAACCGATATCAGAACTGGCTTCCGACCGAAGATATCGAGAATTTACTGAAGCTGACCGGATTTGATGTGATCCGGCGCGACAGTTCGATGATGATGCCCAAGTACATACCGCTGGTTTCGTCGTTTTTCAACCGGTTTTTGTCGCCGCTGCCTGGATTTCGGCATTTGAACCTGGTGAATACAGTGGTCGCGCAGCCGGTGCCAATCCCCAGGAGCGAAGCAGATTATTCTGTGTCGGTAATCGTGCCCTGCCGGAACGAGAAGGGAAATATTGCCGACGCAATCCAGCGAATCCCGCAGATGGGCAAGTGGACGGAGATCGTTTTCGTGGACGGCAGCAGCACCGACGGCACGGCGGACGAAATCGAACGGCAGATCCAACTGCATCCCCAGCGGCGGATTCGCCTGATCCGCCAGGGCGCCGGCATCGGCAAGGGCGATGCGGTGAGGAGGGGCTTTGCGGCGGCAACGGGGGATGTGCTGGTGATCCAGGATGCGGACCTGACAGCCCCGCCGGAGGATTTGCCAAAGTTTTTTGGGGCATGGTGCAGGGGTAACGGCCAGTTCATTAACGGCTCGCGGCTGGTATATCCGATGGAAAGACAGGCGATGCGGTTTCTAAATTTACTGGCCAACAAGTTTTTTGGTATGCTGTTTTCGTGGCTCTTAAACCAGCGGTTTCGCGATACGCTTTGCGGAACAAAGATGATCAGCCGCAAGCACTATGATATCCTTGCGGCCAACCGGGCTTACTTTGGCGATTTCGATCCATTTGGGGATTTTGACCTGATCTTCGGCTCAGTCAAGCAAAACTTCAAGGTGGTTGAAGTGCCGGTGACGTACCGGGCGCGGGTCTATGGCGAAACAAACATCAGCCGTTTTCGACACGGCTGGCTGCTGCTCAAAATGAGCTGGGTGGCCTTCCGGAAATTCAAGTGGCACTAGAAATGGACAGCCTGTATTTCGATAAGCTCGGTGAAGACTTCGACCGCTTCATGAACGCCTATGATGTCCGTCAACGTTCTACTCTGATCTTTGCCATGCTTTTGAAAGACGTCCCTCTGCGTGACCTGCAAGTTCTCGAAGCCGGCTGCGGCACGGGGCGCATTTCCAGCCAGATTATTACGCGCGGGGCAGACTTAACGGTTCTGGATATCGGCGAGAACCTCGTCCGGCATGTCCGTGATACGCTGGGCTGCAAGGGCGTTGTAGGCGATGTGTGCAGCCTGCCGTTCGAGACATCGTCGTTTGATATGGTCATCAGTTCTGAATGCATTGAACACACGCCCGATCCGCGCAAGGCGATCGAAGAGATGTGCCGCGTTTGCCGGCCGGGTGGAACGGTGTGCATCACCAGCCCGAATAAGCTCTGGTATCCGGTTCTGCGATTGTCACAATTGACCAGGCTCCGGCGTTTTCGGGGGACCGAGAACTGGCTTTTTCCGGGCGACGCCATACGCATCATGAAAGCCTGCGGCTTTGACGCGGTGCAGTGCCGCGGGTGTCACCTGTGGCCGTTCCAACTGACATTTACGCAGCCTGCGCTGGGGTGGATCGACAGGAAATGCGGCCGGGCGCTGTACCCGTTGATGATCAATTATGGAATCCGGGGAGTGAAAGTCGAATGACGCGTAAACAGATTTCCGTAATTTCTCCCTGTTATAATGAAGCGGCGGTTATCAAGGACTTTTATGTCGCCGTAAAATCGGTTCTGTCTGCATTGCCGGACATCGAACACGAAATTATTTTGGTGGACGACGGGAGCCAGGATGGCACCGCCGAGATCCTCAGGCAGCTTGCCGCGCAGGACCCATCGCTTAAGGCGGTGATTCTGTCGAGGAATTTCGGGCACCAGATCGCGCTTACGGCGGGGGTCGATTACACCTCCGGCGATGCGATGATCATGATGGATTCGGACCTCCAGCACCCGGCCCAGCTGCTGCCGATGTTGATCGAAGAATGGCAAAAAGGCTGCGACGTGGTCTCGATGGTGCGCGTGGAGACGCAAGGGGCCGGATTCTTCAAGCGGTGCAGTTCGCAGCTGTTCTATGTTCTGTTCAATGCACTGAGCCGGACCACCCTGCCGATGGGTGCCGCCGATTTTTGTCTTCTGTCACGGCCGGTGTACACGCAATTGAAGAACATGCCGGAGCGGCATCGGTTTTTGCGAGGGCTTATCTGTTGGCTGGGATTCAATCGAAAGCTGATTCCCTATACGGCCGATGCGCGAAAGGCCGGAGTGAGCAAGTACTCAATGACCAAAATGGTGCGGCTGGCCTCGGAAGCGATCTTTTCCTTCAGTTCCAAACCGCTGACAACCGCCATTCGCGTCGGCTTATTGCTGACGGCGGCGGGATTTGGGTACCTGTTATATATTCTATATGGATTTTTCATTAAAGAGAACCTTGTCCCCGGCTGGGCCTCGCTGATCTGTACACTTTTGATATTGAATGGATTTCAATTGATCTTCATTGGGCTAATCGGTGAATATGTTGCCAAGATATTCGAGGAGGTCAAGGGCCGGCCTATTTACGTTGTAAAAGAGCATATTAACACCGAACCGGCAGATCGGAAAGAAGCATGACATGAGGCGTCGGCCGAGAAGAACAGTCGTTTGCGCAAAGACAGTGCGGCCCGGCGATTCCGGAGCGGACCCCGCTTGCGGCAAGCAATCCAGCTGGCCTGATATTGTTGCGCCGGTCTTGGTTTTCTTATGGCCTTTTCTCTATTTAATCAGGTATGCAGTGCCCATGAACGGACGCTATCTGGCCATGGGGAACGATTTTATCCCCTTTTATTACAACTACAAAGTTTATCTGCTGGCCCATCTGGCAAACGGACATTTTCCTTTATGGTCGCCTTCCGAGGCCGCGGGGTTTCCTTTTTTTTCAAGTCCGCTGACGCAGTCCTTTTATCCGTTTAATCTTTTGCTGGTCGCCTGGTACAAGCTGCGGGGCGGATACGATCCGATCGACCATCAACTGTTTACGCTGGCGGGATTGTCGATCTTCGGTCTTGGACTCTACTACTGGCTAAAACAGATCAGTGCTTCAAGATTGGCCGTTCTTTTCAGCGTGCTTGTGATGACCGTCAGCTTCCGTCTGACCGAGACGATGCGTTTTCCGAACGGCATCCATACGGCCGCCTGGTATCCATGGGTTTTATACGCCCTGACAGCGCTGACGACAGGCGAGAACATGAAAAAGGCGGCATGGCCCTGTTTTGTCCTGTTTTTTTCGACGATCTGTATGTGCACGGCGGGCTATCCCTATTTTTTATACTATTCGATTTTTCTGTTTGTGCCCTATTGGATTTTGCTGCTGACGCCGCTGTGCAAACAGCTCACGCCGGCAACGGTCCTGCATCGCAAACGCATGTTCTTTTTGAGCGTAGCAAGCGGAACGGCAGCAACGCTAGTTTGTGCACCCTACCTGATCGCGGTCAAGCGCCTGATGAGCCAAACGGTGAACCGGGCGGGCACAAGCTGGCATCATTCAACCTACTATAATTTTGATTTTGTCGATACTATCGGATCCTTGATTTATCCGCCTTTGGCCCAATGGGAAGGATGGTACTTTTTCAGCATCACGGGGATCCTGCTGATTGCGCTGCTGCTGATCGTGTGCGTGACGAGCAGAAAACGCACGTTGCCCGTGGGCCCTATGCAGGAAAGATTATCCCACTGGCGACTGTGGACGGCGGTTTTAGTGATCTGGATCGCGATTTGCAGTTCCATCAGTTATGGCGGCGAGTCTCTTTTGTTTAAGTTGTTGTGGCACTCACTGCCGGGATTTTCAAGTCTTCGTGTCTGGGGCAGGTTCAGTATCGTCCTGGTGCCGCTGATCGCATGGCTACTGTGCATTGCTTATGATATGCTGGAGAAATTCATACTGCGTGAGGATATCAGCGGCCGGGCGGCTGTAAAGCAGCGGCCGCTGTTATTCCTGTTGGCGACGACGTATTTTGTTGTGCTGACAGCACAGATCTGCCTGTACAGGGCCAACCTGGTAGATCCATATTGGAAGGTTTGGGGCCAGGCCTTCGCGTCACACAGAATCACATTTATCGTGTTTGGATTCGCGGCGTTTACAGCAGTTTTTATGGTGGTCGCAGCAAGCGGGTATGCAGCTCGCCTAAGGCATTGGCGAGCACTCGTGTTCTTTGTTCTGTTTGTTGTCGCGGCGGTTGAGATGTGGCCGGTCGGAACGCGTGCGTGGTCCAGTTTGCAGACTATGTCAAGCAAGCCCCAGTCAATCGACATCGATAGCTTTTATTCCAAAGCATTTAGGAATTTGCGAGCGAATCGCCCTGGTACGGCGACCTCTTCACCCGTTTTTGGCACGGGCCTGTCAAGCCCGAACTGGTATTTTAACAACTACGTAGGATTTTATCATGCGACCGAGAAAGATAAAAAGAATCAGGACATTCTGCTAGGCGCAGTAAACGGGCAGAAAGTTTTCTTTTCAAAATCGACGAAACATCCTTCCATAAGGTCGTTCCTGGTTGACGCTCTTGGCTTCAGCAATCCGGGGCAACTGGTTTCTTATAACGGGGACGTCCTGGTGTGGAAGATCGATGCGCCGCAAGATGGGTATCTAAGTTTCATCGACAACGCTGACCCTTATTGGAACGTTTATGTCAACGGTGAAAAGAAAAGGCTCGAGAGGCTTTTTGGCACATTTAAATCGGTTTATCTGAGCAAAGGAACGCATCGCGTGGAATTCCGGTATGAACCGACGTTAAAAGCGATCTTATTGGGAACGGATGACGAGACGCAAGCAGATGGGACTGGCTGATAGACTGAAATTGCCGATGCTGAGGAACGGGACGGCGCTGGATGATGCGGCGGCGACGGTGCTGCATGCGGAGATCCTGCGGCGAAAAGGTTTTTTGAAGCGGCTGTACGCCGATTTCTATCGCGTGCTGCGTGAGCGCATTGAGCCGATCGAGGGCAAAACGATCGTCGAACTTGGCAGCGGAGGCGGCTTTATCAAGGACGTCATACCGAACGCTATCACCTCGGATATCCTGGCGGTGCCGTCGGTGGAGCGCGTGTTCAGCGCCTGCGATATGCCGTTTGACGCCCAGTCGCTGGACGCAATCGTCATGATCGACGTGCTGCACCATATTCCGGATGTTCGAGGGTTCTTTGGGGAAATCCAGCGATGCCTCAAACCCGGCGGGCGCGTGGTGATGATCGAGCCGGGCAACACATTTGGGGGACGGTTTGTTTATACGCATTTTCACCACGAGGGATTTGATCCGAAGGCAGGCTGGGAGTTTGTGTCCAGGGGGCCGCTTTCATCGGCAAACGGCGCGCTGCCGTGGATCGTGTTTCACCGCGACCGGGCCGTGTTTGAGCAGGCGTACCCAGGGCTGATGATTATAGAGCAGCGGTTCCATACGCCGTTGAGGTACGTGCTTAGCGGCGGATTTACGCTGCGCCATCTTGTGCCGGCGTGGAGCTACGCCCTGGTGAAGGCGATCGAGGCGATTTTAAGTCCGCTCAACTCGTACATCGGGCTTTTCGAGACGACTGTGCTGCAAAAGAAGTGACAAGACGAACAAAACCATCAATTTTTCATACTCTCAATGGGGCTGAAAAAATGTTCCAATTTTGCTATTAACGGGTACAATATACTCTTTTGAGAATAGAGACTTAGTATATCCAAAAGGATTGCTGCATGAGTTCCAACGCGTTTCATAATTTGATGCTGAAGATATTTGGGTCGCGGAATGACCGGCTGGTGAAGTCTTATATGCAGGTGGCGCTTGCGGCGTGCAAGCTGGAGGATGCGGTCAAGGCGCTGAGCGATGAAGCGTTGAAGGCCAAGACGGCTGAGTTCAGGGCGGCACTTGCCAAGGGCCGGCGGCCCGAGGAGATCCTGCCGGAGGCGTTCGCGACGGTGCGGGAGGCGGCCCGGCGGACGATGAACATGCGGCATTTTGATGTGCAGCTTGTGGGCGGCAACGTGCTGTACGAGGGCAAGATCGCCGAGATGAGTACCGGCGAGGGAAAGACGCTGGTGGCGACGCTGGCGGCGTACCTGGTGCATCTGACGGGGCGAAAGGTGCACGTCGTGACGGTGAACGATTACCTGGCCAAGCGCGACTCGGAGTGGATGGGGCCGGTGTACAGGGCGCTTGGCATGACCGTCGGGGCCATCCAGTCGGATATGGATACCTCGGGCGATGAGCGCAAGCAGCAGTACGCCTGCGATATCACGTATGGGACGAATAACGAATTTGGATTCGATTACCTGCGCGACAACATGAAGGTGAGCTTGCGGCAGATGGCGCAGGGGTCGCTGGAGTACGCGATCATCGACGAGGTCGATTCGATCCTGATCGATGAAGCGAGGACACCGCTGATCATTTCGGGGCCGGCGTTCGATGATGTCAGCCGGTATAAACGCGCCGACGGCGTGGCGCGCCAGGTGATGAGCCTGCAAGCCCCGTACGACCGGTTGAAGAAGGAAACCGACGCGACCGAACGAGCGATCGCCAACACACAAGGCGAACTGGCGGAGGCCAAACGGAATAAAGACAACGCGGCAATCGAGAAGACGCAAAAGGCGCTGGAGGAACTGGAGGCCAAGCTGGAGGCGGACAAGGCCAGGCTCGAAACGCTGACGCAGTATTACGAGGTCGAGGAGGACCGCAAGGCCGTACACCTGACGCACGAGGGCATCGGAGCGGCTCAGGATATCGCGGGCGTGGGGTCGTTCTTTACGGGGCAGAATATGGAATGGCCGCACATGCTGGAGCAGGCGCTGCGCGCCCACGTGACGTTCGAGAAAGAGAAGGACTACGTGGTGATGGAGGGCAAGGTCATCATCGTCGATGAGTTCACGGGGCGATTGATGCACGGGCGGCAGTGGTCCGACGGCCTGCACCAAGCGGTGGAGGCGAAGGAGAACGTGCAGGTGAAGGAAGAGACGCAGACGCTGGCGACGATCACGCTGCAGAATTTCTTCAAGCTGTACGGGCAGATCGCGGGCATGACGGGCACCGCGGCAACCGAAGCGCAGGAGTTCATGAATATCTACAAGCTCGAAACGGTGGTGATCCCGACCAACCGCCCCTGCGTGCGAGATGACCGTGAAGACATGATCTATAAGACGATGCGCGAGAAGTTTAACGCGATCGTCGAAGAAATACACAAGACCAGCGAGGCGGGTCGGCCGGTGCTGGTGGGGACGACGAGCATTGAAAAGAGCGAGGCGATCTCGGCGGCGCTGACGAAGCGGTTCGGGATCGAGCACGAGGTGCTCAACGCCAAGCAGCACGCGCGCGAGGCCGTGATCGTGGAGAAGGCGGGCCAGCAGCATACCAGCCGAACGGGCCAGGTGCGCGGCAATGTGACCATCGCGACGAACATGGCCGGACGCGGAACGGATATCAAGCTGGGGCCGGGCGTAGCGCAGATCGGGGGGCTGCACATTTTGGGTACCGAACGGCACGAGTCGCGGCGCATCGATAACCAGCTTCGCGGGCGAGCGGGACGCCAGGGCGACCCGGGCAGCAGCGAATTCTTTTTGTCGTTTGACGATGACCTGCTGCGGCTGTTTGCGCCGGAGTGGATCGTCAAGATGCTCTCGATGCCGATGATGGGCTGGGAGGAAGGCATGCCGATCCAGCATCAGCGCATCAGCAAGGGAATCGAGAAGGCGCAGAAGAAAGTCGAAGAGCGAAACTTCGAGGCTCGCAAGAGCCTGCTGGAATATGACGAGGTGATGGATTTTCAGCGTCGGCTCTTTTATGGGAACCGGCGGCGGATCATCGAGGGCAAGGGGCTCAAAGAGACCATCCAGACGATGATCCAGAACATGGTCGATGGGGCGTGCAAGAACATCCTGGCCAGGGATTACCCGCAGCGGTGCATCGCCGAATGGGCCAAGACGGAATTCGGGGTGGAGCTGGAGCCCAAGCGGATGTGGAACATGGAGCTCGAGCAGATTGAAGAGATGATCCGCGACCTGGCAGGGAAAAACGTAACCAATGACATCTCCGTGTCGCTGGGCGAGTACCTTGAGGACTATGACGACCCGAAGACATGGCAGGTGGATTCGCTGGTGAAGTGGGCGATGAGCGCGTTCAAGGTACAATTGTCGGCAGCCAAGGTGCGGCAGATGAACGCTGACCAGATCGAGACGACGCTGACCGAAGCGGCGTGCAAGCAGGTCGATAAGAAGGACGCCTCGCGGCTGGTGGATTTTTTGAAAGAGGATTTCGCGGCGCGGGCGTTCGGGCAGTGGGTGCAGGCGAAGTTCGATATCGATTTTGACACGGGGCAGATCAAGGACCAGACGGATGCGCAGGTGCGGGCGAAGCTGACCGAGGCGGTGAATGCGAAGTACAGCCGGCGCGAGGTCGAGTACCCGGTGGAGTTTGCGCTGAATATGGTCTATGGGCCGCAGGGGCCGAACATGTACGCGTTCGAGGCGCTGGCGCAGTGGGCCAATAAGAAGTACGACGCGGACGTGAAGGCCGAGACGCTGGCGGAGATGCCGCCGAAAGAGGTGCAGCAGATGTTGCTGGAGATGAGCCGCCAATGGCACGACGGCAAACTTGAGCGGACCGTTGAGAGCAAGGTGCGTTCCGGCGGGGCCGAGACACTGGCAGCCTGGGCCAAGGAGCGGTTCGGCGCAGAGTTTACGCCGGAACAGTTGAAGGAGCCCGCCGCCAAAGAACTGCTGATGGAGGCCGGGCGAGAGTTCCTGCGAAAAGAATTGACGGAACTGGAGCGGTATGTGCTCTTGCAGATCTATGACAGCACGTGGAAGGACCATTTGTACGGCATGGACCGGCTCAAGGAAAGCATCATGCTGCGGGCGTACGCGGAAAAGGACCCGAAGATCGAATACAAGCACGAGGGGCATCGGATGTTCCAGGAGATGCTGGAGAGCATCGATGACCGCGTGACGAATATCATCTTCCGCGTGCGGCTGGAGTCAGGTCAGCAGCAGCGCAGCCGGAACGTTTATCAAGTGAGCCATGCCAAGCACGATGACGTCAACCAGTTCGAGGCGACGGCCCGCCAGCGGGCTGCGGCCCAGGCGCCGCAGGGCGAGATCAAGGTCAAACAGATCACGCTGGACCAACCGAAGGTCGGGCGGAATGACCCGTGCCCGTGCGGCAGCGGCAAGAAGTACAAGAGATGCTGCGGGATGAATGCGTGAAATCACAGATTTCGCAGATTTACACGGATTGAAAGCTAAATAAAAATCAGTGAAGATGAGCACGGAAGGTTTAGGGTTAGACGAATGGTGTTAACGGATACATCCAAAGAAAGCGAGAAGGTACTGCTCGAGTTGTACCGGACCATGTCTGCGGCCAAAAAGGCATCGCTGATTTTTAACGCCTGCCGGATGGGCCGACAACTTGCCTTAGCCGGGCTGAAAGACCGATTTCCGAAAGCCTCGCCCGAGCAACTTTGGCATCTCTGGGCCAGACAGCATTTGGGCCAAACCCTATACGAACAAGTCTATGGGGACGGCCGAGCATGAGTAACAGCGACGAGTTATCTGTTATCAGCCAGTTTGTGGAGCTACTTGACGCACTTCATATCAGCTATGCCATCGGCGGTTCTGTCGCCAGTTCCGTCTACGGTTATGTGCGATTTACCCAAGATGCGGACATTTCTGTAGTGCCGTTCGATGGAAAAATTCATGACTTCTGTGCTCGACTGACCGATCGCTTTTATTTCAGCGAGGATGCTATCCGTGAAGCGCATCGGATAAACGGCAGTTTCAATGTCATTCATTTGGAGACGGCCTTCAAAATTGATGTGTTTGTTCGGTACGATAAACCATTTGATCGTCAAATGTTTGCCCGACGCAGAAAACTGCTTTTGGACGAGTCGTTTCCAAAGGAATTTGAACTCGTGTCGCCGGAAGATATCGTGCTGTTAAAACTGCAATGGTACAAAGACGGCGGGTGTGTTTCTGAAAAACAATGGAACGATATACAAGGCGTTCTGAAAACTCAGAGTGGTGGAGTCGATCTAGTCTATTTACGCCAATGGGCCCAAACGCTGTCCGTAGGCGAGCTGCTCGAACATGCTTTGCGGCAAGCGAAATGAATAAATGAAACCACAGATTACACAGATTTATCGTTTCAATGATTTAGATATTTGAACAAACCTCTCGGTTCGGTCCATAACCCCAATCGTAAGGTTTGTTTCAGACACTAACAGGAAGATACGGGGACGATGGGAGTTTTCAAAGGCATCAAGCGGGTGATCGCGAGGGTCGGACAGCGGGTGTTCGGCCGGGTTCGCTGGCTGAACCTGCTGGCGCGGGCCGGCCATCTCACGAAGGACGCCTATTATAATCAATTGACGGAGATCCTCCTGCAGCGGAGCCTGACGCCGACGTCAACGTGCGTGGACGTGGGGTGCAGCAGGGGCGACATCCTGGAGATGATGGTCAAGTATGCACCGCGCGGGCGCTTTTTGGCGTTTGAGCCCTTGCCGGACCATTACGAAGAACTCGTCAAAAAATTCCCATTCTCGAACATTCAACTTTATAATGTCGCGTTGTCCGACCGCAAAGGAATGTCTTCGTTCAATTATGTCATCAGCAATCCGGCGTACAGCGGCCTGAAGAAACGGCCGTACGACCGGCCGCACGAGGAGGATACGCAGATCGAGGTGCGGACCGAGCGGCTGGACGATGTGCTGCGGGCGGCCATGGTGGACGACCTGGACGTGGTCAAGATCGATGTGGAGGGGGCCGAGTACCTGGTGATCAAAGGGGCTGCGCAGGCGATGCGGATGTATAGGCCGGTGGTGATCTTTGAGCACGGGCCGGGAGCGGCCAAGGCCTATGAGACCAAGTCTGAGGATCTGTATGCCTTGCTGGTGAATACGTGCGGGTTGAAGGTGTCACTATTGCAGGACCGGCTGGCGGGCAAACCGCCGCTGAGCAAGGAACAATTTTGCCAGAATGTTTACTCCGGCGCGAATTATTACTTTGTCGCGCACGAGTAGAATTACTTCTATTCCCAGGAGCCGTCGAGCGCGAGTGTGCGGCTGCCTTCGGGGGCGTTTGAGAGGCTGCCGGTGACAGTGATGACGGCCATACCGTCGTCATTGACGCTGACGATCTGATAATCGCCGGGGACAAAGTAAGTGCCGGTCAGGTCGGTGGCGGTGATGCTGAGGGCGGCCTGGTTTTCGGGATCGTCCATGCTGCCGCTGATAGCGGTATTGTTTTGGAAGTACGTTGTTTTCACGGCATTGCGGATCAGCCCGGCAGCGGCATTGGCCTCGGTCCACTTGCTTCGGTCCAGACGGATCTTCATCAGCGGGATGGCCACGCCGGCCAATATCGCGATGATGAAAATGACCACCATCAGCTCGATCAGCGTAAAGCCAAACAACCGTAATCTCATATTCGATCTCCTTCAAGTTTATAACCTGGCTGCTATTCTTATCGACAATTCAGGCAGGACGAATAAGCAATGGGCGGTTATTGAACGGATACGGGTTTTTAGACCATTGATTGGGCCCAATTAACGGCCACGCTGAAGCCGTTGAACAGGGCATGCATGATTATGGGACGAAGGAGCGAACCGCTGCGTTCGTAGGCATAGCCCAGGGCGCAAGAGAGAAAAAACAGGCTCACCTGGTGCTGCCAGGGGTGGAGCATGGTAAACAGCAGCGACGTGATGCCGATGGCCAGCCAGGGCCTTGCGGTGCGGACGCTCAGGGCGGTTTGCAGATAACCGCGAAAGAGGAGTTCTTCAAACATCGGGACAACCACGACGGCAAAGACGGCAACAATCACCTGGACGAACGGGCTGGCGGTGGTGGTCAGCAGCTCGATGCTCTGGTGCTGCATGAGGGTAAAGCCCGGCCCTTCCAGCAAGCGGCCGATAATGAGCATCAGCCAGAGCCCGACGAAAATGAACGGATAGACGGCGATCAGGTAAACCAGCGACCAGACCATGTCCGCCGGCAGGCTTTTAACGCGAAGACCAAAGCCTTTAAGTCCGCGGGCAAAGAGGAAACAGGCCAGCACGAGCATCAGGACGATCAGGGCTAATTCCGTAAACGCATTGACGGCGTAGGAGGCGATCTCGGCAGCGGCGGAGGCCGGATCGCTGTAGAAGGCCGTGAGCAGTTGGTTTGACAGGAGCATGAGACTAAGCCACACAAGCAGCAGGCCGAACGGCACCAGGATACTGACGCGATTACGCCGAATGGGGATGCGGTCGAGGGCGTTGAGCCCGCCGTGCCAGAAGGACCATGCGGTCAGAACGGCCAGACCGAGCAGGGACAGTGCCGAGACGGCCGGTTCGCCAAAGACCTCGGTCGTGGCGGACGAGGCGGCGTCCTTGAGGCGCCAGATGATTTCGTGCGGCTCGAGTGCTGACAGCATTGGCAAATCCGTAAACAAGCTAAAGCTTGAACTCTTACAGCGCAGGCTGGAAGCCTGCGTTACATTAACACAGGCCGGACGTGCCTGCGAACATTATCTCTTGTAAAGAACAAGCCAGGGTGTTATAGTATAAACCTGACCATTTTGCAAGGAAATCGCTTTTATGGATATATTTGAGATCGATGGACCGACCCGTCTTTCCGGCAGCGTGGAGGTCGCCGGAAGCAAAAATTCAGCCCTGCCTATTATTGCCGCCGCCCTGCTTGCGCCGGGGGTATCGAACATTCCGAACGCGCCGGACCTGGCGGATATCCGCTCGATGCAGATGCTGCTGGAGAGCCTTGGCGCGCGGGTACACCGGGACAAGGCTGGCCTGCACGTTGACGCGACGACGGTCGATAACCCCGTGGGCGATTATGATCTGGTGCGCAAGATGCGGGCCAGCATTTGTATTCTAGGGCCATTGCTGGCGCGGTGCGGGCGGGTGAAGATCTCGATGCCGGGCGGCTGCTCGATCGGGGACCGCCCCGTAGATATTCATTTGCGCGGCGTCAAGGCGCTTGGGGCAAAGATCCATCTGGAGAACGGCTACATCGTGGCCGAAGCGCCTGCAGGCGGGCTGACCGGGGCGGAGATATTCCTGGGCGGACCGTTCGGCTCGACCGTGCTGGGAACGGATAACGTGATGATGGCCGCGGTATTGGCCAAGGGAACAACGGTGATCGAATCGGCAGCGTGCGAGCCGGAGGTGGCGGATTTGGCCAACTGCCTCAATGCGATGGGCGCCAAGATACAGGGGATCGGTTCGCCGCGGCTTGTGATCGAGGGCGTCAAACGGCTAAAGCCGGTGGTTTACCCGGTCATCGGCGACCGGATCGAGGCGGGGACGTTCATAGCGGCTGCGGCGATGACGCAAAGTCGACTGAAGATCAAGAATTGCGACCTCAATCACATGATGGCGGTAACGGACCGGTTTCGCCATATTGGGGTGCAGGTGGAGTCCAACGGGCACGGATGCGAGGCTGCGCTGGATGGGCCAATCGAGCCGGCCGATATCACAACGCAGCCTTACCCTGGTTTCCCGACGGACCTGCAGGCGCAGTTCATGGCCTTATTGGCGCTGGCGCGCGGCAACAGCGTGGTAACGGAGAAGATATTTCCGGACCGGTTCATGCATGTGGCGGAACTGAACCGCATGGCGGCCAACCTGCGCAAGGAAGGGCCAAGCGTGATCGTGGCGGGCGTTGAGAAGTTGATTGCGGCGCCGGTGATGGCGTCGGACCTGCGGGCATCGGCCGCGCTGGTGCTGGCGGGGATGGCCGCCGAAGGCAAGACGGTGGTGCAGCGCGTCTATCACATCGACCGCGGGTATTACCGTATCGAGGAGAAACTCAACAAAGTCGGCGCCAAGATCCGACGCGTCAGCGTTTAATTTCGCTGCCGCACAGAACACAGAGAACTCAGAGACTAAAAATCACTTGACTGCTTTTTTGTTTTTTGCTAATATGTGAATAAATGCTCACATAGTTGCATAGGAAAATCAATGCAGAGACTATTTGAAAGACAGGCGAGTATTGCCAAGGCGATCGGGCACCCGGTGCGGGTGGCGGTCATTGACTTTTTGAAGGATGGAGAGCAGTGTGTGTGCGATATCGCGGCCAAGGTCGGCAGCGAGCGGACAAATCTGTCGAAGCACCTGTCGGTGATGGTGTCGGCTGGTGTACTGGAATCGCGCAAGGACGGCTTGAAGGTGATGTACAGGCTGAAAACGCCGTGCGTTGTGAAGTTTCTTGGCTGCCTGCGCGAGTGCCTGAAGGCTCAGGTCAAAGAGACGCAGGAGTTGATGAAGATGATATAGTTCAAGAACACAAGAACATAAGAACATAAGAACATAAGAACATAAGAACATAAGAACATAAGAACATAAGAACATAAGAACATAAGAACATAAGAACATAAGAAC
>JAJFTK010000064.1 GCA_021372945.1 Planctomycetaceae bacterium
GTCTGGGAAAATGCAAGATGGTCGCTTTGGTGGCTACGATGAGAAAACTTATTTGTATCCTGAATGCGATGGTCAGAAACAACCAGAAATGGAATCAAAATTTAGAAAAAACCGCTTGATTTTCAAGACAGTCGCTGGAACAGGCGAGTAAGATCGGGCTCTGAATAATAGATGGTTCCGCCAAAAGGGGCATCTTATGAGCGAGAAAGAAAATGAGCGGCTGCCGAAGGAGGCGGTTGAATACATTGAGGCGGTGATCCGGCGGATGGGGTACCGACGGAGCGTGCGGCAGGAGGTGCGCCAGGAATTGACAGCGCATTTTGCCGATGCGCTGCGCGGATGCCAAAGCGAAAACGAACGGCAGACGCGGGCACAGGAACTGATCGCCGGCTTTGGCGATGTGAAGCTGCTGGGCACACTGATCCGGCGCGGCAAGAAACGCTGCCGGCCGCTGTGGCAAAAGGCTCTTATTGTTACGTCGCAAGCCGCTGGTCTCCTTATTTTGTTGTGTTTACTTCGTGCGGGCTGCATGTACTGCGGCAGGCCCACCATTAGCGTTGATTATTCGCAATGGATGACTGAAAAAGTACGCGATGCTCGAGATGAATCGCTCAATGCGCTGCATGAATATCTAAAAGCCATTGACTTGATGCAAAAAGATATGCCTGAGCAGGTTGAAAAGATACTTGCTTATCCTCTGACGCAGGAAAAAACGCCGGAGGATTGGGCGGCCATCGAAGCGTTTCTTGAACACGAAAAGGAAGCGATAGCCGCTTTTCGTGCAGGCGCGGCAAAACCATTTTATTGGAATCATTATCAATTAAACGCCGAGCACGGCGCGGATGTGAACGTCAAGGTCGTTGAAAAACTGCTGCCGCAGATGAGCGCTTACAAGAGATTGGCTTTACTAGTTGCAAGGCTGCAAATCCCATTTTCGATCTTTAAAGGACATGATCAGGAGGCGGTCGCTGATACTTTATCGCTATGCCGATTTGGGCATCACTTGCTCAGCGACAGTACTTTACTTGAAGGCCTTGTAGGAATTGCTATGGAGGCATTATCATGGCAGAGCGTCAACCAATTACTCGTTCAACAAAGTATGTCATCGCAGAATATGCTCCAGTTTCAGCAACTGATCGAAAGCGACTATGATCCCAAATCTGCAATGATGGGGGAGTGGCGTGCGGAAAAGGCTTTTTGGTACGACCAGGTGCAGCGGTCATTCACAGATGACGGTAACGGTAACGGCCGACCGCTGCCGAAAGGGACTTTGTTTGTGGCCAAGGACTTGACCGACTATGTAAGAGGATTCGTTCTGGGCTTTCCCGACCGCCGACAAGCTGTTGAAAGCATTGACATGATGTTTGCTGAATCGGAAAGGTCGAAGCAGATTCACCCTGGACATTTGGCGGAAGCGGAATCGCTCGAACGAATAATGGAGAACGCCGGTTTCATGCAGCAGGTTGGCTTTCCGGCAATGCGAAAGACCTTAGAAATCGGCTGGCGTTTACGGTGCGGACAGGCGGGTTTGATCGGAACCTTAAGCATCTGCCGATTCGAAAAAGAACAGGGCCGATTGCCGCAGGATTGGAACGAGTTGTTCAAGCAGGGATATCTCAAGCAAATCCCTATGGACCCGTATAGCGGCGGACCTCTTGTTTATCGCAAAACCACTGATGGGTTTATACTCTATAGTGTTGGTCCAAACTTTGTCGATGACGGCGGCGTGTTAAGCACAGATAAAAATGGCAATGAACGCCAATGGGGTGAAAACGGCGATTGGATTCTTTGGCCGATAAAGGAGTGATTTATGGAAAAAGACGACATCACTATGCTCCCGCCGATTGTTCAACAGTATATTGAGGCGGTGATCCGTAGGATGGGGTACCGTCGGAGCGTGCAGGACGATGTGCGGGAGGAGTTGACGGCGCATTTTGTTGATGCGCTGCATGGGTGTGGCGATGAAAAAGAACGGCAAAAGCGGGCACAGGAACTGATCGCCGGATTTAGCGATGTGAAACTGCTGGGCACACTGATCCGCCGCGGCAAAAAACGCTGCCGGCCATGGTGGCGGACGATGGTCGCGCGGGTCTTTCAAACTTTAGGCGTGCTGGTGCTCTTATTTATCCTTTACATCGCGTGGTTCTTCAGCGGCAAGCCGATCATAACAACCAATTACCTCGAAGTCATGAACAACGAGGTTCGTCCTGTCGCCGACGAAAGCCAGAACGCTTTTCCATATTATCAAAAGGCCATTGATAGCTATGTCGGCTATGATGAGAAGACATTTGAAGATACGCTGCGGCCGGTCAGTCAATTGTCGCAGCCGGAACGCCAAATCCTGACCGACTGGCTTTCCAGGAATACAGACACGATCAGCCTGCTGCGTCAGGGAAACGTCAAGCCCTATTATTGGCGAACGTATTCGACCGGCAGCAACACAACGGAATTAATAGCCCTACTGATTCCCGATTTGAAGAACTTCAAGGAATTGTCCAGTCTTCTTTGCTGGCAGGCGTTAGCCAATGCCGGGCAGGGCAACCTCGCCGAGGCCTTCGACGCGGCATTTGAAAGCTACAACCTGGGCATGCATCTGCGCAGCAAAAACATCCTCATCGAGCAGCTCGTGGCGATCGCGATCGAGGCCCGATCGACGCAGGCCATGCGCATGATACTGGCTGATAGTGCAGGGCAGATGGATGCACGGCAATTGGATTCAGTGCGGAAATCATTTGCCCAGCTTGTCTCGAATGAGGGCTTTTCGGTGGGCTTCGAAGGCGAGCGGCTGTTCATGCTGGATGAGATCCAGCGATCGTTTACGCAGACGCGGCTGGGCAAGAGCCACATCTATCTGCAGCGCATCAGCCAATTGGTGCCCATGGTCAACGACTTCAACGAAAGTGCATTCGTTAAATCATGGTTTCATATTCTGTTCACGCATCCGGACCGCGATGAAACAGTCGCAGCAGCGGATCGCTTCTATGCCGCAATGGATGAATACGCGAACTATTCGCCGGCGGAATTGCGCCGCCGGAACATTGATGTGACAGAGCAAACCATGAAGCTTACCAAAGGAAACATACTGCTCAATATGATGCTGCCGGCGCTGGAGAAGGTCATTCAATTGTCTTTTCGCAATAAGGCGGACAGCGAGGCGACGCTAGCGGTCATGGCGATCCTGCAATATCAGAAGCAAACCGGCAAGCTGCCGCAATCGCTTGGTGAACTGGTTAAGGCCGGACTGCTGCAATCAACCCCCATCGACCCGTACAGCGATGGGCCCCTCGTTTACAGAGTAACGGATGGCGGCTTCACGCTCTACAGTGTCGGCGCTGATTTCGAGGATGATGGCGGCACACCTTTTATAGCCGACAGCGGCAGACAAAAGATGTGGGCCGAGTCGGACGATACCGTGTTCTGGCCCATTAAATGAAGCCGCCGCTAGTCCGAGCATGGAGCGTGAGTGTTGCCGTGTACGGCGGCTTTGACCCGGGCGTCGGCGACGACACATTCGGCGAACGCGACTGGAACGCCAATGTCACGATCCTCAGCGGTCTGCAGGCTGGCGCGGATTCTTATCACGTCTTCTATCACCCGTATTCGCTGAATCTCGGCGTTCGTGCTGTCCTGGATGGCTTTACCGTAGCCGGCGGCGACGCGACCGGCGCAGCAACGCACGAAGGCGCCGGCGGAGCAATCTTCAGCGCCAACGCCTCTAACCCAAGCATCATCAACTGCACCATCGTTGAGAACGCCTCCGATGGCAATGCCGGCGGCATTGGCGGCTTCGACGCCACGGTTTACGTTGTGAGTTGCGTCCTTTGGGGTAATACGCCTTCGCAAGTCGTAACCGGTATGCTGTGTGATCCGTTCACTGTTGCCTACAGCGATGTGCAGGGCGGCTTTACGGGCACGGCCAATATCGATGCGGACCCGCGCTGTTTGTCGACGCACCCGCCTATAACTATCGCCTGCAGGCGGGCTCGCCGTGTATTGACCATGGCAAGAACGCGACGGTGCCCGCCTGGCTGACCGAAGATAAAGACGGCCTGCCGCGTAAGGTTGACGGTGACTGCAACACCTATATCCAGGTCGATATTGGCGCCTATGAATTCTCGCATTCGCAATTCGGCAGCTTCGACGGCGACTGTGACGTGGACATGCTCGATTTCAATATCCTCTCGCGCGCGCGGCTCTCCGCCCCGCCAGAGCCGGCCTGGAACCGCGTCTGCGATATCAGCGCCCCGGCGGACGATGCGATCGACCTGCTGGATATGCTGATCTTCGCAGATTATTGGCTGAGTGTCTTCTGAGTTCGGTAGGGTGGGGCCGTCCCGGCGCAGCTTTGGCCAAGAGGGGGTGCCCACGCCGGTCCGCAGTCAATGCCTGTGTTCCATAATAGTACCGATATGGATAGAGAGTTGCCAGAAATATGAGGCGCAAAAAGAAAACATCAGGAAACGTGCGTACCCTGATGTTTTCCGGAGGGGAGAAAACTCTTTTAACTCATTCGGCCAAGCCGATTTAGTTTCTTTAATTTTTCAAAGACAAGCCTCAGAACACTTACGAAGTTATTATGGGACGGTTCAAAACTTTTTTCGTTTCCCGCCCCATATACCCCATTAAGGCTTGCGACGGCCAAGCGGCCATCAACTTCAATTTTGAATATATTGCAAATGGGAACAGCAGTCAATAGCCAATGTGAAAAAATCACAAAAAAACTCAGTAGAAATACCGACAGCCCCTTGGATTATCGCCGTAAACGGAGCCAATGTGACCTGAATAGGTTACGAAGAGAATCGGGAAAATGCAGGCCCATTCTTTGTGTGCTGGAGGAGAAATCGCGGCGGTAAAGCTGGGCCGGGGTCTGTTTGCGTTTCTTTTCCCGCAAAAACAGCCCACCCAGGGCCAGTATCAACGGCCACAGGGCTATTCGATGCGAACGCGGCGTTTTCATCGGACAAATGCCCGTTTTGCGGCGTCGAGCAGTTCGCTGCCGCGCAGGTATTCGATCGATTGAGCGGGCCAGAGTTGGGATTGGTCGAGAATCCGGCCCGGTGCCTGGTAATACCGCGTGACGGAATCGGGGCCCGCCTGGACCTGGCCGGATGTGCGGTACTGGCCCGCGATGAGCCATGAGCTGAATACGTCCTCGTGCTCGGCGGGGTAGATCAGGGCCGTGATGAACCGGTCGCCGGCGTGCGAGAGGCGGACCTTGCAGCGGGCCGGCGGCAATTCCCTGGCGGCCCAGAGCAGAAGCCGGTCGTAATCGCCGCGCGCGGTCTCTTCGTCGTCGGCCCAAAAGAACATGCCGGATTCGTTCTGGAACGTTTCGGCGCTGACGCCCTTCAGTTCCATCGTGCCGTCCGGGTTGGCGCGGTAAATCCGATAGACCTTGATGGCTCCGGCGTACTCTTCGCTCTCGAGCAGTTCGGCCACCTCCTCGGCGGTAAAGCCGACGGCGGAATGATCGCCAAAATCGACCACGTAAAGCCCGATATACTTGAGCGGTTCACTGGTTTGCGGAAGCTTCATAAGGGACTCCAATACTTAACCACGGAATGCACGGAAGTACACTGAAGTAAGTTCAACAAACTTTCCGTGTCATTCAGTGTTTTCCGTGGTTGCTCATTTGATTTTCGATTTTCGCGAATTTCTGAGACTAAGATCTTCAAAATTTAACCTCTGAGTTCTCTGCGACCTCTGTGGCAAATTCATTTTACTTTCAATTTCGCGAATTTGCGTTTGCCCACCTGCAGGACCATGCCTTCGGCGGGCGTAATTTCCTGGTTGGGGTCGTCTACGCGGCTGTCATTGACGCGGACGCCGCCCTGTTTCACCATACGCTTGGCCTCGCCGCCGGTTTCGACCAAACCGCACTGCACCAAGAGCTTACTGGCCATGATGGGCCCTGCGGCCACCTCGCACAGGGGCATATCGTCCGGAAGCTGATTTTGGGCAAAGACTTTGTCGAAATCCTCGGCGGCCTTCTGGGCGGCCTGAGCATTATGGAACTGCTCAACGATCATTTTGCCCAGCCGCACCTTGGCCTGCTTGGGATGCGTCTTTGCCGGGTCGCACAGCGTCTTGACCTCGTCGAGCGGCAGGTCCGTCAGCAGCGTGTAGTAATTTTCCATCAGGCTGTCGGGGATGCTCATGACCTTGCCGAACATGTCGGCGGGGGCGTCCGTGACGCCGATGTAGTTGCCCTTGGACTTGCTCATCTTCTGCACGCCGTCCAGGCCCACGAGGATGGGCATCGTGATGACGATCTGCGCCGGCTGGCCGGCCATCCGCTGCAGGTCGCGGCCGACGAGATTGTTGAACGTCTGGTCCGTGCCGCCAAGCTCGACGTCGCTCTTGATGGCGACCGAGTCGTAGCCCTGCATCAGCGGGTAGAGAAATTCGTGGATGCCGATCGGGTCGCCTTTTTTGTAGCGGATCTCGAACGTGTCGCGCTCCAGCATCCGCGCGACCGTCATCGACGCGGTCAGCTTGATGACATCCGCCAGGCGAAGCTCAGCCAGCCATTCGGAATTGAACCGCACCTCGACCTTGTCCGGCGACATATCCAGCACCTTGCCGGCCTGCTCGAAGTAGGTGGCCGCGTTGGCCTTGATCTGTTCCGGCGAGAGCATCGGCCGCGTCGTGTTCTGGCCCGTCGGGTCGCCGATGAGGGCCGTATAGTCGCCGATGATCAGCACGGCCTTGTGGCCCAGGTCCTGGAACTGCCGGAGTTTCCGCAGCACGACCGTATGCCCCAGGTGAATATCCGGCGCCGTCGGGTCCATCCCCAGCTTGGCCCGAACCTGCCGGCCGGACTTGGCCGCCTCGGCCAGCCGCTGCGCAAGCTCATCCTCCCGAAACACCTCCACCGTCCCGCGCTTCAACACCTTGACCTGTTCCGCTATATCCATTTTTGAGCTTTCCTGCTATTTTATCCTGTTTATAAACAGGGGATTATAGCACCGCTTTGCCGCCCAGGCAAGGTTTGTTTGATGCGCAAGCCGCTAAGAGCCGAAGGCTCGAAAGTCACTTAGCCGGAGTGCGTAAGCCTCCGGAACGAAGAATCGCCCCCACCCACCCCCTCTTCTCTCTTACTCGCGCTCTGTCCCGCCATAGCTTCAAGAGCGAAGGGGGATAGCGCGATGTTTCAGAAATCTCGCCTAAACAATTTATTAGTGGGAGTAAGTACTAAAATGGCCTCTTCCGCTATTTTCTCTGGCGTAACGTTTTCGACGTGGCCAAAGCTTTCATCCAAAGTTCCTTCTTCGTTTAATGTAACAATATATTGGAACTTATGTTTTCTTCCTTGCTCTTCCAAAAAATCTTTAAGATAGACAAAGTGAGCTTTATCCATGCCATCAAATATGCCATCATGTATTAAAAACCTTGGAAAGTTAAAACCGTTTTCAATCGCTTGAAATAGAACAGCCAGATCGTAAATTAATGTTCTACCCTGATTTCTGCCTTTTGAATCACTTGCAGGGAACGATACATTGATGTCGATTTTCGCGTCCGTATTTTCTTTATAACTGACTGCAAAAACTGATTTATCCCTTTCTTCCACGTAGATCGAATTATAAATCTCAGAAAAAATGTTTCTGAATTTAGCCACATCGTTTTGAATCTCGTCAATAAAGGAGAGTATTTTTCTCGCGATTCTCCTCTCTTCAATCTCAATATCCACCTTCTCTGAATATATATCGTTGTAAAGCTTAACTCTTCCTTGAAGATCATTCAGTCTTTCTCTTTTTTGACTTAGGGCCAAATAAGCTGAAGATAAATCCTTAATAGCTTCCCTGGCGGAAAGAAATAGGAATATTTTGGCTCGTTCATTTTCAAGTTCCGCAATCTTCGTTTCCCGCTCCTTGATGTCTAATTCAAGTTTGGCAAGCTCCTGCTCTAAGAATTCTTTTCGCGAAAGAGCCAGCGCTTTTCTAAACTCAATTGCTTCATTCAATGTCTTCTCAATAGTTGCGCTCATCAACACGCTGAATTCATTATATAGCTTCTGAATTCTTCGGAGATTAATATCGCTTTCTGTTTGGAAACTACCTGTAAAATGTTCTGATCGTTTCTTGGCAGCATAGTTCTCATATAACAGATCCTTGATCGCAGCAGTTAATTCATTTGCCTTCTGTTCAGCATTTTCATATTGCTGAGTTAATCGGAAATTAGAAATCGCTTTCTCGAGGTTCTTAATCTCATTGTTTATTTTGTTTACTTCGTTTGTTGCATCAGTAATGTCATCTATTTCATAAGTATCACGCACAAGTTCCTTGATTTTTGTTAACAACGGTCCTTTTTCCTTCAAATCAATTTGTATTTGCCAGTTCTGCTGCGCTAGAGAATTGTCCAAACCAAGAAAGAAAAGATGGTATTGAGTCAATTCCATTACTTGTGCTTCTTTGATGTAACGTATAGGATCAGAATAACTATCTTTGTTCGTTTTTTGGACCTTGACAAAAAAGGGAAGCAATTTGCGCAGCCATTCAGAATCGTACTTTCCTTCGTAATTGGTTCTTTCAAAAATGAGGTCACACAAACGCTGCTTTAAATTACGAGCTGTATAAGTTCTGGTATTTCCTTTTACTCCAAATTCAATGTTCCTGCTTGGGTCGTCAGGTTGTCTTTTCAAAATGTACTCTGAACCGTTGTGCTCAAATTCCAGAACAATCTTATGCTCGGCCAAAATGTTCTTCGCCTTGTATAAACGAGGGCTGTGATTCTTCTGAAAGGAAGCCAGAAGGCAAAAATCGATCAAATCCAAAAATACTGATTTTCCTATGCCATTTAACGAATTCTTGGGATCTGTTGATTTATCCTTCTTTCCAAAAATGAAGTTTATCCCGTTTACAAATTCTATTGGCCCGATTAGGTCCGATGGTTCAGAATACAGTCTTAAAAGGTACATTTATTTCCTTAAAAAAATGTAATGCTTCTCCAACTCGATAATATCTGCTAGCCACAAAAAAGTTAAAATATCATAATAGTGATCAAGGCTAAGTTGCTCTGTTCCTTGGAACTCATAATAGAGGTCAGCAATGCTGTACTCGCTGTTCTTCAGCAACTCGATTATGTGTGCTCCCATGACAAGGAGGTTTCTTTCCAATCGTTCATGTTTTGTCGGAAATATCATAATTTAAAATAGATATCCGGGTCTGTCGTTCTCTTCATGTGTGGTGCGTTGACCAAAATAACAAAGCTCGAAAAAGTACAAGATAATAGCCTTTGCGTTTGCCAAATAATCAGGATTAGCCTGTTTGCACTCTGGGACGTATTCGTTTGCCATCTCATCAATTACTCTTGCGCATTTAAAGCTTGCTTCAATAGACATAGTCTCATTGACGTTTCGGTAATCTGATTGTATCTTTTCAATAAGTGCGTCAACTCTGGCTGGATCATTCTCTGTTTCGGTTTCAATAAAACGCTTAACTAGCTGCATTCGGCCCCATACATTCCTTATCATCGTTTTGATTGTGGCATGCTCGGCCACAGAAAAATTAAGATTAATTTTTTCAGCAAGCTTCGTAAGGTCCGAAGCTTCTTTTGCGACTTCATGCCCGTATCTGCTAATCTTATTGCTGAATATGTAATTGATAATCTCGGCGATAATCCCGAAGTCCGTTTCTTGTTTTTCACAGTTATACACCGGCCCTTGATGGCCGATGTGCGTCGTGCCTTGATTGTTGAACTGGTTGCCTTGCCCCGAATTAAGATTAACTTGCAAATCGCTTTCGGAAAGTTTTCTCAATGCCTGATATATCACTCCATCAGCGACTGTGTACTGGTTATTTAAATACCGTAATTCATGGCGTTGCTTCATCTCTTTCAGTCTTTGAACCGGGTACTCACTGACGTTATTCGTTACAATATGGTGATTAGCACATAATAAAATCAAATTGTCATAATGTCTTCTTTCATCATCAGTCTGTAAAGGATTGTATCTCTGACCTCCTCTTTCCGCGGCTTCAATATGGCAGATCAATGATGTTTCCTTGAACATCAACGATTTGTTGCGCACACGCGGGAAATGCGCATCTGTTGCCGGATAAGGCAAATAGCTTCTTTAAGGTGACTTCAGTGTAATTCTTCCTCACGCCCTTATTCCGTTATTCTCTTTGCTCGTTTTCCTTCAACCAACGGTGTTGAAGAAATGATTTTGAGAACGCTATACGGTGAAGTCTGATAACAATTGAATTGGTGAAAGCTTCAATGCTATCCATTCTCCATTTCTCCTTTCCCTGGTTTTCTCCTGACCTCTCTATGATCAACACGATGGAATCTACGTAGTTGTCGGAACTAAGACTAGATCGTTGTCAGCGATCATGAAAGTTCCGCTGCATTTGGGACACTTGGTCGTTTTGCCGAGGTCGGAACGCTTCGCCTTAAAAATAGTTTCACACTTGGGGCACTGAACGTCTATGATGCTGGTGTCCGACACCAGGTTCGCCGCATTGCTGGTTACATTTTCTTTTCCTGTCGAAGTGCTGGCAACCGGCGCCGCATTAAACTCGGCAACGCTGCATCCGTTGTCAGCAAAAAAGATTTTTAACTGTTTCTGACGCGCTTCCAGTGCCGCTATTTCTTGCTCATAGGAACCTTTTGCATCCATGAAGAAGAAAGGTACGATAAAGAAGATCCCGCCAATGAATTCAATAACATTCCATGTGTCGCGTTGACCGCTCTTGGCGTTTTTTTGTGCAATTTCATTATCAATCGTCTGCATTTCAGCATACAAAGAAGAACACGATCTCTTTTCATCCCCTGGCATGTAACGGTCCACAGGATTCGCATGACTTCCGCCGCAGCCGGCGACAAAAATGCAAATGGCTAGCAAAACAGAAATGCAGCTTTTAAAATAGTGGTTTCGAAACATGGTGGTCCTTTCTAATGGGTTCTCCTTATCGGCATCCCGACCGATTTCATTCTCCAAATGTGGATTATACAAATCCGCCAATAACAAAGCAACTAAGTTTAATCGGGAATATAGGAATGTAGGTATATAGGAATACAGGAGTTTAATGGTCGGCAATAGCGAGGGATGAGGAACGCAAGAACTCAAGAACAAATAATACCCCCTCCCGGCTAAAGCCGGACTCCCCCTTGACAGGGTGAGAGTTTGTGGGTGTGGGGCGATTCTTCGTTCCACGGCCTTACGGCTCGTGGCTACAACATGACGCCTGCTGCGCAGACTGAGGGAACTCAAGAACACAGGAACTCAAGAACACAGGAACTCAAGAACTCAAGAACAAATAATACCCCCTCCCGGCTAAAGCCGGACTCCCCCTTGACAGGGGGAGAGTTCGTGGGTGTGGGGCGATTCTTCGTTCCACGGTCTTACGGCTCGCGGCTACCACATGACGCCTGCTGCGCAGGCTGCATTAGTCGCGAGTCGTTGGTCGGTAGTCGCGAGACATCGAATACCGGTTTTTATACCGCCCCCTTCGGGGCACACCCTCTTGGCAGGGGGAGAGTTTGTGGGTGTGGGGCGATTCTTCGTTCCACGGCCTTACGGCTCGTGGCTGCAACATGACGCCTGCTGCGCAGGCTGAGGGAACTCAAGAACACAGGAACTCAAGAACTCAAGAACTCAGGAACTCAAGAACAAATAATACCCCCTCCCGGCTAAAGCCGGACTCCCCCTTGACAGGGGGAGAGTTTGTGGATTAGGGGTTGGTCCATTTGAATTGGAATTCGAGTTCTTCGTGTTTGCCTTCGCGTTCGTGCTCGATGTTGAAGAGCGTTCCGGCGGGGATATACACGGGCTTACCGGCCACCTGGATGCGGAAGGGTTTGCCCGCCTCCAGCGCATCGGCCAGCCGCCGCAGCTTCGCCGCCGTCGCCTTCGCGCTATACCCTTTTTCCACGTCGCAAGCCCTCGTCTTCTTTGCCATCGGACGCCCTCTCAAGCTTTCTTCTTTTGTGCTTCCCAATCGACCAGCCGTTCGAGGCGGCTGATGATGTCCAGGTGCTGGGTGCAGGCCAGTTCGCAGCGGCCGCAGCGGACGCAATCTTCGGAGCGGGTCCTGGTATGCGCCAGCAGGCCCCAATTGTGCTGGAAGTCCAGGCCGGCGATCATCTCCTTTTCGCTCTTTTGCGCGAGCAGGGTTTCGTTATAGTACTGCATGTAGCTGTCGATGGGGATGTCGCGCGGGCATTTGTCGAGGCAGTAGCCGCAGCCGGTGCAGAGCTTGTCCATGTTCTGCGTGACGTGCCGCTTGATGCGGTCGATGTCGGCGGCGGTAAAGGGCCGGGCGGTGTCGACGACGCGGCAGGCCGTGTCGATGTGCTCTTTGGCCGTAAAGCCCACGAGCGTCACGGTGATCTGCGGACAGCTTACGAGAAAGCCCAGCGCGGCCTCGGTGGGGGTTTGTCCTGGCGCCGCGAGAAACGACAGCGATTTTTCGTGCCGCGGGATGATGCCGCCCGCCAGCGGGTTCATCGCCACCACGCCCAGGCCCTGCTCGTGCGCCGCCAGCACGCCTTCCCAGCGGTACAGGAAGTTGAGGATGTTGACGCCCAGCAGGACGCCGTCGAATTCTTTCTTCGCCAGTATCTTGCGGACATCGTCGCCGCGGAGGTGCGTGGAGATGACGATATGCTTGATGAGCCCCTCGTCTTTGCAGCGCTGGAGGCCTTCGTACTGGCCGCCGGGACGCATCGCCAGTTCGTACTGGCTCAGGTTGCGGATGCACCAGACATGGTAAAAGTCGATGCAGCCGGACTTGAGGCGCTTGAGCGAGGTTTCGACTGCCGCGCGGGCTTTGTCCGCGGTCGGGAAATCCTCGGGCATGCCCTTGGTTGTGACGAAAAAGTCCTGCCGTCTGCCCGCTTTACTGAGGGCGTCGATCGCGATGCCGAAGATGTCTTCGCTCTTGTCCTTGCAGTAGTCCGGCGCCGTGTCGAAGTAGTTGATACCTTTGTCGAGGGCATAGTGCAAAAGCTGGGCGTTTTCCTCGTCGGGGCGATTGGTATCAAACCGCATCCCGCCGAAGCCGATCGCCGAAACGTTCTTGCCGGTAGTGCCGTAGGGCTTATAGATCATAGTCACCTCAAGTTGTAGATTACAAATTGTATATTGCAGATTGCAGTATAATTCAAAAATCAAAAATTGGAAATCAAAACCGCATCATGAAAAATCAAAAAGGACTTGGCCGCAACCAAAATCATCAGCCGCGGATTGACGCGGTTTTTTTAGACACGGATTAACGCAGATTAACACTGTTTTGGAAAGAACATATATAAAAACAACAAAGAGGCGTGAGCTATAAAACTCTGACCAAAAGAAAAGCAACATATGAAATAACAAATTCTTTCGTGCCCTTGGGGCTTTTATGTTTCTTATTTCTTTTACCGGACGTTTCACCTGCGGCCAAGTGACTTTCGAGCCTTCGGCTCTAATGCGCTAAACTGATGTTCGATCTTTCACGGCAGTTCCAGCGACTGTCTTGAAAATCAAGCGGTTTTTTCTAAATTTTGATTCCATTTCTGGTTGTTTCTGACCATCGCATTCAGGATACAAATAAGTTTTCTCATCGTAGCCACCAAAGCGACCATCTTGCATTTTCCCAGAC
>JAJFTK010000096.1 GCA_021372945.1 Planctomycetaceae bacterium
ATTCAGTGCTCGTGTGATACAGTTCAACATTCATAACAGACTCCTCAAAAAAACTGCTTTCGGAGTCAATTATGACATCTATTGGGGATCGCGCAAGTCTAAAATGCCTGGCGCGCATTTTTTTATGCGGATTGGTATTAGTGCTTAGGACTTCTGTCTATCCATCCGCAATGCATACCCCTGCCCGCTGCGCTGCACGCTGCACGAAAAGTCAAACAGGTCGGTCATCCGCTCGCTGGTCAGCATTTGCCGCGGCGGTCCTTGCCCGACCGAGCGGCCGTCCTTCAGGAGCATCACCTTGCGGACCCAGGGCCCGATCTCCTCGATATGGTGCGTCACGAGGATGAGCGTGGGGGCCGATTCCGCGACGGCCATTTGTTCCAGGTCGTCCAGGAATCTTGCGCGCGCCGCCGGGTCCAGGCCGATGCACGGCTCATCCAAAATCAGCAGCCGCGGCCGGCATACCAGCGCCCGCGCGATCAGCGCCTTCTGCATCTCGCCCTGCGAAAGCGTTCCGCAAGGCTGGGCGGCGATGGCCTCGGCCCGTACCTGCCCAAGCGCCATAAGTGCCTGCTGCCGCTCATCTTCGGTGATTTCGCGGTAGAGGCCAATCGAGGCGTCCAGCCCCGATGCGGCCACTTCCAAAGCCGTATCCTGCATCGGCAGCCGCCCCGTAAGGGCGCTGCTGACCCAGCCGATCGTCTGCCGGAGGTGCCGGATGTCGCAATCGCCGTGCAGTTGGCCAAGCACGCGAACCGTCCCCAGCGTCGGCCACTCATAACCCGTGAGAATCTTTAGGAGTGTCGTCTTGCCCGAGCCGTTGGCCCCCAGCAGAGCCCAATGCTCGCCGGCCTCGATCCGCCACGAAATGTCCGATAAAATCGTCCGTTCCTGCCGCCGGAACGTCACTTGCTCAAGTTCAACCACCACCGTTGTTTTCATCGCTTTTTCTTTTTGACAGGATTTACAGGATTACGGAGTAAAAATCTAACCACGGAATGCACAGAAATACACGGAAAGATACTATGTATCCATTTGTTCTGTGTCATTCCGTGACTTCCGTGGTTAAAAATTAATCTTGTTAATCCCGTAAGTAACGAAGGCATCTTGCCTGCGCTGCACTTTTGTCAATTCTCCACAGCGCAGGCTGGAAGCCTGCGTTCCATTAACCTGTTAATGACGTCAAAGAATCACTCCGCCGGTTCGAACTTTTTGCCCGTCAGCCGCTCGAAACCCTCGATGTACTTGGCGCTGGTCTTCTTGACGATATCCGCCGGCAGCTCCACGCCCGGGCCGGACTTATTGAACTTGATATCTTCTAAATAGTTGCGTACAAACTGCTTATCGAAACTCTCCTGGTCGCGGCCAGGCTGGTATTTATCCGCCGGCCAGAATCGCGATGAGTCCGGCGTGAGCACCTCGTCGATCAGGATGATCTTGCCGTCGATCTGCCCCCACTCGAATTTCGTATCCGCCAGCAGTATCCCCTGTTTGGCGGCATAATCGCCCGCCTTTTTAAAGATCTCGATGCTCTTGTCGCGGATGTACGTGGCCGTCTCCTTGCCCAGCAGCTTCACGCAGGTCGCGAAATCGATATTTTCATCGTGCGCCCCAAGCTCGGCCTTGGTTGAGGGCGTAAAGATCGGCTCGGCCAGTTTGTCGCACTGCCTCAGCCCCGCCGGCAGCTTGATGCCGCAGATCGTGCCCTGCTTCTGGTATTCCTTCCAGCCCGAGCCGGTGATATACCCCCGCACGATGCACTCGACCGGCAGCACTTTGGTCTTCTTGACCAGCATGCTCCTTCCGGCCAATTCCGCCGCGTGGCGATTAAACGGCGATGGGTACCGGCCGACAGTATCCGTGATGAGATGATTCTCGACGACGCCTTCCAGGAACTCGAACCAGAACTTCGAGATCTGCGTGAGCACCTGGCCCTTGTACGGGATGCCCGTCTTCATCACGACGTCAAACGCGCTGAGCCGATCCGACGCCACGATCAGCAGCTTGTCGCCCAGGTCATAAATATCCCGCACCTTGCCATGCCGTGCCGTAACGCCCTCAAACCGCGTCTCTAAGATCACCTTCGCCATATCATTCTCCATTTACAGAGGTATCTGTACAAATTCCGTCAATAACGCCCCGCCAGATTACCCGAATCCCCCCAACTTTTAAACAGGATTCTGCTATTGCGGATTGTAACTTCGGCATGTCCTCTTTGGCTTGCGCGAGGGCGAAATTTTATTGCATTAAAATCTGAAATTTGTTAGAATTTCTTCCTTCGCGTATCTAAACCTCCCATTCCCAGAGAGTAAACTGGAAAGAGGGTTTATAGATGAGGGTAGAAAAACTACAAAGCTATGCCTTATACGCCGTACCACTTCGGCCCCAATGGATTGGTGGCCCTGATGTTGCGACGATGGATCGATGTGCCTGTATTCTTATTGGTCAATGCGGCAATCGACGCATCCGTTCTGGGCGACAGGATCTTTGCCCCGGGCGATGAAACCGTTCACCAATTTCTTCACATGCATACACTGCTGGTCGGCGGCTGCGTGGGCGCTTTGTTCGCCGCCGCCATTTACTATGTGCCGCTCCTTCGCCGGCTCTGCGAAAAAGGCATGGCGTGGCTCGACCTGCCCTACCGCGTCTCGCTCAGCAAGATGCTGCTTGCCGGCGTGCTCGGCGCCTGGATCCATGTGGGCATCGACAGCATTCACCACGCCGATGTCCAGATCCTGTGGCCGCTGCTGGGCGATAACCCCGTTAATGATGCGCTCAACGGAATGTTCAACGAGCGCAGCCTGATCCTTCGCGGCTATGTGGTTCGCTGGTGTCTTTGGGCGTGGCTGCTTCTGTTTGTGCAATACGCATTGATGCTCAACGCCTTCCGCCTGAAGGCTCGCTTTACCGCGGTCTGGCGCTTTCGCCGGCTGCTTTCCGCCATGCGCCTGCGCCAGCCGCAACTCAATTAGGGCGCAGGAGTCCACACTTGTGTAACACAGCTCAAGCCTCCAGCTTGAGGACCGAAGCTGGAAGCTTCGGCTACACTATTTCCAGCGATGGGCTTTGATGCTGTCCAGGATCTTACCTGCGCACTCGAGGGCCGCCAGTCCTTCTTCGGCGGTCACTTCGGGACGGGCGGTTTTGCCGGCTACGGCATCCAGGAACGCCTGCTGCTCAAGCCGCAGCGGTTCGGCGTCCTCGATCTGCAATTGCTCGATATGCAGAAGCTCGGGCCATTTGACCTGTGAGAAATCGAAGTCCTGCTTTTCCTGGTGCTGGCGGATCCACTTGACCACATCGACGTTAGGGTCGGTCTTGATGACGATGCCTTCCTTGCGGAAATAGTCCAGCGACAGGTACGCCTGCCGGCTGAAGACGCGGACCTTGCGTTCCGTCTTAAGGGCCAGCCGCGACGCCGTGACGTTGGCGATGCAGCCGTTCTCGAAGACCACGCGGGCGTTGCAGATGTCCTCGTGGTCGGCGATGACATTCACGCCGGCGGCATCGACCTTCTTGACCGGGCTGCTCGCCAGGGAGAGAATAATGTCGATATCGTGGATCATCACATCCAGCACCACGCCGATATCCATCGAACGGAACGGATACGGGCTGACCCGCGTGACCTCGATGAACATCGGCTCGATCTTGAGCCGCTTCATCGCCTGAACGACCGGATTGCAGCGCTCGGAGTGACCGACCGCCACGATGACGTTTTTCTTTTTCGCAAGCTCAACGATTGCGCGGCCCTGCTCGACACTTGCGGCCAGCGGCTTTTCGATCAGCACGGGCACACCGTTCTCGATGAACAGTTTGGCGAGCTCCCAATGTGCAATTGTCGGTGTTGAGATCGTGACCGCATCGACCTGACCCACAAGCGAGGCCGGATCGGCCACGGCCTTGCAGCCGAATTGCTCGGCCAGCGCTTCGGCGCGCTCGGCGCTGCTGTCGGCCACGGCCACAAGCTCGGCGCTATCCAGCTTCGAATACACCTTGGCGTGGATCTTGCCCATCTTGCCGGCGCCCACTACGGCTGTGCGTAATTTTGTCATTGCTTCTGCCTGTATGCTCTTATCAAATATAAAATCTCTAGGATAAAATACACATATTAAAAATCAAATATTGCGTTTGCCGCGCAATGTGAGCAGGCTCGCGCCGAAGATGTTTGCGATCTCACTCAATTCATCCAGAAACCACTTCGTATGTTCAGGCGCAGTCCTTTTGGTGTCCCTTAGAAGGGTCATCCACAGCTTGCTTTCATTCGCGGATTTCAAGGCTGTATTAAAATAATTGGCGCAGTCTTTCTTGCTGCTTGCGGCATACCCTTCGACATAATTACCCAAAATGCTCGTGCCGCTTCTAAGAAGCTGATCACCTATTCTCTTTGATACATTATCGCTCGGCAGCGTGTCCAGGAATTCAACAAGACGCAGCGTAAAATTATACAACCTCTTTTTAAATTGTTTTGTACGTTCCTTGGAATCGCAGACCATCTTTTATTTTCTATTTGTATCTTTTACTTTTTATATTTTATTTTTGATATTTCTTAGTCGCGATAGAGTTCCAGGTGCCTGCCGAAGCGCTGCTTGCTGCTCTGCATCAGCGAATCGATCATCGCGCGGACCGGCGCTGCCAGGTCGCCGCGCTCGGACAGTTCCTTGACGCGCTCCAGCACGGGGCCGTCGCTGCGCCAGATGAACTTGTACGCGTCAAAGACCGCGTGCTTTTCATCTTCGGTCAGCCCCGCGCGGGTCAGGCCGCGCTTGTTGATCGCCCGGATCTCCAGCGGGTAATGCCCGCTGACGATCACGAACGGCGGCACATCGTGATTGATGCCCGTATAGCCGGCGGCATAGCACCACTTGCCCACTGTCACGAACTGGTGGATCGCCACCATGCCCGACAGCCACGCCCCCGTCTCGATCTTGCAGTGTCCCGAAACCTGCGTGACGTTGCTGATGACGATCTTGTCCTCCAAGTGGCAGTCGTGCCCCAGGTGCACATTGATCATCAGCAGGTTCTGATTGCCCACCACCGTATTTTGGCCGGGATGCATGCTCGGATGGATCGTCACGTATTCGCGAATGGTGTTGCCGTCGCCGATCACCAGGCCGCCTGTTTTGGTATTCTCATCGAAGCCCAATATCTGCGGCGGCCGCCCGATCACCGCGCACGCGTAGATGCGGTTGTTCTTGCCGATCCGGACGTTCTTGCCGATGACCACGTGCGAATCCAGGATCGTATTATCTCCGATGACGGCCCCGTCATCGATGAACGTAAAAGGACCGATCCCCACGTTGGAGCCGATCTGGGCCGTAGGCGAAATGACCGCCGTCGGATGAATCATCTGAGCCATAACCTTTATTTTTTACCTCCAATAAAAAAGCAATTTAGTAATATCAACTACCCAACCACGGAATACACGGAAGTACACCGACATAAAAAAACTAACTATTCTTCCGTGTCATTCAGTGCATTCCGTGGTTAAGATTCCCTTACACCTCATCATCGACCAGCATGAATTTAAGCTGCGCCTCGGCCACGATCTGGTCGCTGACCATGGCGGTGCAGATGCACTTGGCGGCGCGGCTGCGGACCTTATCGACCTCGGCCATCAGGATGAGCTGATCGCCCGGCGTCACTGATTTGCGGATCTTGACGCCGTCCATCGTCAGCAGCACCGCCAGCTTGCCCGTATGTTCAAGCTGCTGGGCGAACAATAACCCGCATACCTGTGCCAGCGCCTCGATGATCAAAACGCCCGGCATCACGGGAGTTCCCGGGAAATGCCCCTGGAAGAACTGCTCGTTATACGTGACATTCTTAATGCCCTTGATCCACCGCTCGCCGTCGATCTCGACGACTTTATCGACCAGCAGGAACGGATACCGATGCGGCAGGATCCGCTGGATCCGTCGGATATCCAGCAGCGGCTTGCCCGAAAAGGCCTGCTCTCTCTCCCGCCGGCGGGCCGAATCCACCAGCCGCGCCACCAGTTTCTGGTTCAGCGCATGGCCCGACTTATACGCGACGATCCGCCCGATCACCGGCCGCCCCGTCAGCCGCAGGTCGCCGATCAGATCGACGATCTTGTGCCGCACGCACTCATCCGGGTAGCGGTACGAGTTCTTGATCGGCCCGTCCGAATTGATCACGAGGATGTCGCGCGGGCCAAGGTGGGGCGCGATGCCCAGTGCCTGCATCTGCCGCGCTTCGGCCTCCAGGGCAAACGTCCGCGCCCGCGACAGGTTGTGGGCATAGGCCTGTTCGCTCATCTCGAATGAAAAGACCTGCCGCCCGATGCCGGTGTGCTGCGTATAGTCCAGGTCAAACGTAATACTCAAATGCGCATCGCCGGTTGGAAGCGCGTAAATGGATTTATCTTCCTCGGTGATGCAGATGGATTCGGTGATCACCAGCGGCTTTTGCGGCGCATCCTGCAGCTCGATGCCGCACTTCTGCAGCGTGCGGAAGAATTCCTCGCTGCTGCCGTCAAAGCCCGGCAGCTCTTCGCTATCGAGCTCGATCAGCAGGTTATCCAGATCCAGCGCGCTGATCGCCGCCAGGCAATGCTCGCTGGTCTCAATGCAGGCCTGGCCGTTCTGCAGGGCCGACCGTCGGTTCCGCAAGATAACGTTCTCCGGGCGCACCTTGATCCGCACGGCCGGCTCCAGATCCCGCCGCACAAATACAATGCCGGTATCGGGGTCGGCCGGTTTAAAAAAGAGCTTCACATCCCGGCCGCTGAATAAACCGCGGCCCGAAAGTTTGCCTTCATTCTGAATCGTTTTTTGCGGATTCAAGCTGTTCTACTTTCTTGCGAAGCGCTCTAAGCTCTTTGGCCAGTTCAGGCAATCTTTGAAAGATCGCGATGCATCGTAGTTCGTTTTGCAGGTCCTGGCCGGGACAACCATATATTTTGGCCTTGCTTTCGACGTCCGCCGTCACAATCGAGCCGACGCCGATCATGGCCTGATCGCCGATCTTGACATTATCGCTGGCGCCTGTCCTGCCGCCCATGACGACATAGTCGCCCAGCCGAACACTGCCCGCCAAGCCGGTCTGACCGGCCATCAGACAATGCTTTCCAGTCCGCACATTATGAGCAACCTGGACCTGATTGTCAATTTTGGTTCCGGCCCCAATCACCGTATTTCCGAATTTCGCCCGATCCACGCACGAATTCGCCCCGATTTCCACATTATCTTCAAGGATAACGCCGCCATTGTGGGGAATCAACTCGTGACGCCCGTTGATGCAATAGTAGCCAAAACCCGTCGCGCCAATCGTCGAATTGGCGTGCATAATACAGTCATTCCCGATCCGACACCGATGGTATATCACTGCGTTGGGGTGCAGCACGCATCGCTGGCCGACAACCGATTCCTGCCCCACAAAGCAGTTGGGGCCAATGCGGGTTTGGGCGCCGATCCGGGCGGACGCCGCAATACAGGCCCCAGGCCCTACTGTTGCGGTCGGATCTACGAATGCGGACGGATCGATCACCGCCGTAGGGTGGACGCCAGTATATTCGGTTAGCCTGGGGGCAAACAGCCGTTGCGCCTGGATCAGCGCAAGCTGGACATCCTTGACCACGCACTGCGCCATTGTGCAGCGCTCGAGCGGTTTGGCCGTCAGGACCGCGGCGGCCTTGCTCTGCGGCAGACCGGCGGCATACTTTTCCGACAGCAGGAAACAAACCTGCTCCGGCCCAGCATCCTGGATCGTTTGAACACCGGTCACGTCCCGGCTGCCGTCGCCGATCAGCTCGGCCGAGAGCTTCTGTGCCAATTGGGAGATTAACATCTTGCGCTCGCTGCTCTATTGGGCCTTGTTCAGCCCGTCCAGCACATCCTGCGTAATATCGTATTGCGGGTTGTGGTAGATCATCTTCTTGGTCTTGATCGTCAGCATGAAGTCGCGCAGGCTCGGTGCCGGCAGATCCAGTCCCTCGTCTGACATGACCATATCCAGCCCTTTGGCCTTGGCCGTTTCTTCGGCCACCTTCAGCATCTTCTGGTAGAGTTCCTCGGTCCATCGCAGCATTTCCGACTCAACCTTGGTGCGGTAGAACTCATTCTTCGAATCCGCCACCGCTTTCTTCTGGAGAAACTCCTGCTGCAGGTTCAGGTAGTCCTCCGTCCCGGGAGTCCGCAGGTTCAGATTGGCCTGCAGCGCATCCAGCTCGGTTTTCATCGCCTCAAATTCCTTCTGCATCTCCGTGCGTTCCTTCTGCATCTTCTCCTGCCAGGCCTTATGCTTTTGGCTGTTTTCCAGAACGTCGGTGACATTGATCACGCCGATCTTGGCCGGCGCCGCCGAGGAGGCCGCATTGAGCGTTCCATACTGGTAGGCCGCCGTCAAAACGATCGCCAATACCGCGATCAGTGCAAGCTGTTTTGATGCTTTCATGGTGTTTGGTTCCTTTCGTTTATACTGCTGTTGTTAATACTTCATTTTGACAGGATTTACGGGATTGACAGGATAAGAATATTATCTCAAAAATTCGTGTTGATCCTGTTAATCCCGTCAAAAAAATCTTAGAACAACGCGCCGACCGAAAAGCTGAAGACCTGTGTCTCATCCTGTTCATCCTTGGTAATGGGCGCGGCCAGCTCAAACCGCATCGGCACCGGTCCAAAGAACTGCGGGATCAGGATCTGGACGCCCGTACCGATCGATGAGCGGATGAAGCCGTCATCGATCGTGCCGATATCGGTGAAGAAGAGCCACGAAAATGTCTGGCTGCCCAGCGGCACAGAGACCTCGAAATTGCCCATCGCCATCCAGTCGCTGCCGATCGGGTCGTCACTGGGACCGCTGCGCGGGCTGATGCCGCGGTAGTCAAAGCCGCGCATCGAGCCGATGCCGCCCAGGTAGAACTTCTCGAACGGCGGCGCATCGCCGATCGTCGTGCCGGCGCGAAACTTCGTTTCCAGCACCGTCTTATTTTCGGACAGGTCCTCGTGCAGCGTCTTGTACCATCGCTGGGTCCCCGTCAGCAGGCCGAACGTAAAATCGCCCGTCACCTGTTCATATCCCAGATCAAAGTTGTACCCGCGGGTGGGCAGGTAACGGTTGTCGGTCGTATCGCGCCCGATGTAAAAACGCGTGCCGTACAGCATGTTGTTGCCTCGGACCTCAAAGATCTCCGGCGGTGCATCGGACTCAAGATTCCCGACCGTCACATTCTCGGCGCGGAAGCTGATCCCGCGCCGCCAGTCGTCATCGTAGCGCTTATCCAGCCCAAAGGTTCCCGAGGTGCGGCTCTCATCGTACGATTCGCGGATGCGGTCAAACAGCGAGCCGCCCAGGTTCAGCGCCATCGGCCGATCGAAGAGGTACGGTTCCGTGAAGTTGACCGCGTACATGCTGTACTCGGTGCCGGGGCTTGCCGAGAGCCTCAGGCGCTGGCCGGCGCCGCGGAACGCCTGCCCGGTGAACATCTCGCCCCAACTGTCGGGCCAATCGGTGTAATCGAAATTGCGCTGGTCGTAAACGATCTGACCGATCACGCCGGCGTCACTGGCGACGCCCGCGCCAACCATGACTGAACCGGTCTGTCCTTCCTTGATGGTCACCAGCGCATCGCGCGTGTTCGGGTCTTCACCGACCGGTGTGATGACGGTCGATTCCGTGATCACGGTCTGCCGGACGATGCGTTCCAGTTCGCCCTCGCCGGTCCCCGGCGCGATATCGGCGTTGTACCACTGGCCCGGCGTGAACTCTTCCTCGTCCAGGACGCGGCGGATCGTGCGGTCCTGCAGCGTCTGATTGCCGGTGATGGTCACCTGCCCGATGCGGTAGCGCTCGCCCTGCGTAATCTGGAATTCCACGTCAACGCGGGCATCCGGCAGGAACGTGCGGTTTTGGACAACTTCGGCGTCGATGAATCCCTGTTCGGCGTACTTGCTCTTGATCTTCTTGGCGTCAAAATCCGCCCAGGCCTCGCTGAAGTAATAATCCTGGCGCAGCTTGAGGCCTTCCAGCAGCTTTTCTTCCGCGAGGAACTCGTTGCCGGTGTACTTAATCTGGTGGACGATGTAAGCCGGCCCTTCTTCGATCGTGAACGTCACCCAGGCCTTGCTCTTGTCATCATCGAACTCGACTGCGTTAGCCACGCGCACGTCGAGAAACGATTTCTTATGATAGATGTCGATCAGCGTGCGGGTGTCTTCTTCGAGTTGGTCCGGGCTGAAATACACCTGGAAGATCAGCAGCTTTTTCGGCTTGGTCTTGATCGCGCCTGCCAATTCCCGCACCGGCAGCGACGCGGCCCCGTCAAACACCACCTTGGTCACCTTGGGATGAGCGCCTTCTTCGATCACGTATTCCACATGGCCCAGCGCCGCCGTCTCATTCAGCGTCACGTTCACCCACGGATAGCCCTTCTTCTTGTAGGCCTCCGTGATCGCCTCAACGCCGCCCCGCACCGCGAACACGTCCAGGTAGTCGCCCAATTTGAACGTCAATTGTCTGGCCAGGTAAGAATCGGAAAGTTTCCGGTTGCCGCTGAAGGCGATGGAACGAACCAGGTTGCGCTCGACCACCACGTAGGTCAGGCGCACGCTGCCGTTGACGATCTCCGTATTGTAGTAGGCCGACTCCACCGCGGCAAGCCCCGCGATCCGCCGCGTATCCTCGGCCACCTGCTCGGCGTTGAACGGCAGGCCCGGTCGCGCCCGCACCACGGCCAGTACCTCGGCGCGCGTCAGCGTGATCATCCCCGTCGGTTCGACCGACTCCAGGATCAACCCCTCGGGGCTCGCCGGCTCGGCCCCGCCGGCCGCCTGCCAGCCGAGCATTGCCGCCATCCACATCACAAACCACGCCTGCCGCATAATCACCTCCCTGTTAACTGACGTCGGAAGATAGAGGTTAGATGATAGAAGACAGAAACAAATCCCTCTCTGTCATCGATCGTCTGTCATCTATCCTCTATTTTCTATCATCTATCATCTGTCCTAAAAAGGCGACGGCTGATGGAACTTCGGTTTAAACCGGGTCAGCCGCCCGTCAAAGATCAAATCGATCGAACCGGTGGGCCCGTTACGCTGCTTGGCGATGATGATCTCGGCAATGTTGTTTTCCTCCCAATCCGGCTCGCCGCGATGGTAATAATCCTCTCGGTGCAGCAGCATCACCACGTCGGCGTCCTGCTCGATGCTGCCGCTTTCGCGCAGGTCGCTCATGCGCGGCCGATGGCCCTCGCGGCCCTCCGCTGCCCGGTTAAGCTGGCTGAGCACGATCACCGGCACGTTCAGTTCGCGCGCCAGCGCCTTGAGATAGCGGCTGATCGTGCTGATTTCCTGCTGCCGTGATTCGACGTAGCCTCCCATGCCCATGAGCTGCAGGTAATCCACAAACACCGCCTGGATATCGCAGCGGCTCTTGAGCCGGCGGCACTTGGCCCGCATCATCAGCGGCGTCAGCCCCGGCGTATCGTCAATATAGATCGGCTTTTCGAATAGGATGCCCCCCGCCTGCGTGAGCTTGCTCATCTCGTCGGTGCTCAGCATGCCCTTGCGGACAAGCTGCGAATCCACGCCGCTGCGGCTGCACAGAAAACGCTCGGCAAGCTGCTGGCGGCTCATTTCCAGCGAAAAGATCACCACCGGCAGGTTCTCGTCAGCGCCGATATGTTCGGCGATATTCAGCGCAAAGCTTGTCTTGCCCATGCTGGGCCGCCCGGCCACGATGATCAGCTCGCCGTTATGCAAGCCGCACATCAACTGATCCAGTTCCATGAAGCCCGTGGGCTTGCCGGTAATATCCAGCCCCTTGCGGGATTCGATACTCTCAAAAGCCTGGGTGATGAGGTCCTTGATCGGTTCGGCGTTGCCCTGGATCTTGCGTTCGGTGATCTCGAAGATCCGCTGCTCGGCCGTATCGAGCTTGTCGGCGACCTCGCCGCCTTCTTCGCATGCCTCGTTGATGATCTGGCCGCAGGCGTGCGCCAAATCGCGCAGCATGGCCTTCTCTTTGACGATCTCGGAATAATAGACCGCGTTGGCCGATGACGGCACCGACTCGGCGATCCGCACCAGGTACTCCACGCCGCCGACGGCGTCCAGGCTCTTGCGCTTCTTGAGCTCGTCCCGAAGCAGTACAAGGTCGATCTCGCTGTTTCTTTCATACAGCGTGATAATGCATTCGAAGATGATGCGGTGCTCGGTCAGCGAGAAGGCCTCGCCGTTGATGTGCTCGATCACATCGCCGATGCACTCGCGATCCAGCAGCATCGAGCCCAGTACCGCGGCCTCAGCCTCCGGCGAGATGGGAACCTTGCGGCCCTGCAAGAGCTGCTGCAGGTCCGCGTCCGTCCAGGACTCACGCTTCTGGGGTTGTTTCTTGTTGGGCTGCTTCAACACTCTCATCCTGAGAAACGACCGTCACCCGAACCGACGGACGCAGATCCGAGGCGATCTTCACCGCCACGTCCTGCGATCCCACTTCCTTAATATTGCCGTTGGGCAGTACCACCATGTCATCCTTGACCGCAAACCCCTGCGCCCGCAGGTTGTCGGCGATCTCTCGCTCAGTGATCGAGCCGAACAGGTGTCCCAGCTCGTTTGTCTTGGCGGCCACAACCACTTCGGCGCCTTCCAGCGAGGCCGCAAGCTGTTCCTTTTCCTTGCGCTGCAGCATGCGGATCTCGGCGCGTTTGGTCTTTTCCTCCGCAATCGCCTTGATATTGGCTTCGGTCGGAACGGTGGCCAGCCCCTGCGGCAGCAGGTAGTTGCGGGCATAGCCGTTCTTGACCTCCAGCACGTCGCCCAGCCAGCCGAGCTTTTCCACATCTTCCAGTAAAAGTACTTTCATTATAGTCTGTCTCCGTATTTTATCTACAGAATTTGCATCCAATTGCCTTCGATTTCAACGAGCCGCGATTCTAGGCGGTGTACGGCAGCAGGGCCATGAAGCGCGCCCGCTTGATGGCAGCCTTGACCTTGCGCTGACAGCCCGCGCAGTTGCCGCTGCGTTTGCGCGAAAAGATCTTGCCGCGGTTGGTCAGCAGCTTCTGCAGGGTCTCGATGTCCTTGTAATCGACGTAGGCCTTGCCCTCGCGGCAAAACCGGCACTGCGTTTGTTCACGGATGGTGGCCGTAAACTTCTTTCGTCTGTTTGTAGTTTGTTGTGGTCTTGGCATTTTATTTCCTATCTTATACAAAACAATCTTTAATGACTCTACAATAATCAATAATCAATCATCAATCATCAATTAGAAAGGGATATCGTCGTCGGTCCCGCCGCCATTATACGGCACTTCCGGCGGTGCATAATCGCCGCCGGCGTCCGCGGGCGCAGCGCTGGGGCCGCTGCCGCCGCCGCCCTTGCCCAGAAACTCGAAATTCTCGACAAAGACTCGCAGTTTACTCCGCTTGGAGCCATCCTGCGCGTTCCACTGGTCAAACTTGAGCCGCCCTTCGACAAAGATGGGCTCGCCTTTCTTGAAGTACTTGTTGACGACCTCAGCACGTTTGCCGAACATCTGGCAGTCAACGAAACAGGTCTCTTCGCCCTGGGAGCCGTCCTGCTTCTTGAACTTGCGGCTGATGGCCAATCCAAACTCCACGACCGGGGTCTGACTGGGCAGGTATGACAACTGCGGATCGCGCGTCATGTTGCCCATCAGCATCACCTTATTCAAGCTTGCCATAATCCATTCCTTTCCGTTATCCGTTTGTTGTTGAGCCGCCGCAATCCCGGCGGCCGTTGGCTTAGGCCACTTCTTCGGCTGCGGGGGCCGCCGCGACCGGCTGTTCCGGCACAGGCTGCCCTTCGGGGGCCTCACCCTGAGGATTGATTTCCGCCGGAGTGGGCTTTTCCATGTCTTCCTTCTTGATCAAGTCGGCCTTGAGCACAAGGGCCCGCATGATGATTTCCGAAAGCTGGATATCGCGGTCGATCCCGGCCAGCTTGTCCGTTTCGCAACTGAAGTACGCCAGGATATACGTCCCGCGGCTCTTGCCATTGACGTCATAGCACAGCCGCCGTTCATCCCACTTCCGCACGGACACGATCTCCGCGCTGGCGCGGTTGAGAATACGGTTCACTTCATCCAGCACTTTCTGCCAGTCCTGGGCCGCTAGCGCCGAATCCACCAGGAACATGCCTTCGTACATTCGTTTTACTGCTGTTTCCAAGGTTTTTTACCTCCTAATAAATAGGATTTCGATTTCATTAGTCATTATTCATTCTTCATTATTCATTTTGTTAAACCGCGTCATGGCCGCCTGCACGCCGTCACGGGCCCAGCACAGGACCGCCTCGGCGGCAGTGACTGCCGCCTCGTCGATCACGGACCGTTCGTCCGGGGCGAATCGGCTCAGCACGTAATCGGCTCCCGAACGGGAGCCGCGCGAACCGATCCCGACCCGCAGCCGCGCGAACGCATCCGTCCCGAGGCTGGCAATGATGTCCTTTAGGCCGTTGTGTCCGCCCGCCGAGCCTTGGGGCCGCATCCGCAGACGCCCCACTTCCAGCGCCAGATCGTCGGTAATCACCAGGATCTGGTCGGGCCCGACCTTATAAAACCGCGCCGCTTCGGCGACCGCATGGCCGCTGCGATTCATGAACTGCTGCGGCTTGAGCAGCAGCAGCCGGCCGCCGCGATCATCCAGCTCTTCGATCAGCCCGCTGAACTTATGGCGGCTGATGGTCTTGCCGAATCGCGCGGCTACCGCATCGATCACCATGAAGCCGACATTGTGCCGCGTCTGCTCGTACTGGGCCCCGGGATTGCCAAGCCCGGCGATCAGCTTGATACCGGAACTGTCTTTCGTTTCCAAAGAACCCGCGCCCACCAGGCGCTTCATCATGTCCATTAGACGTTCAGCCATTACTCACCATGGCCAGAATCAACCACGCAAAATCGCTGCCAAGTTCTAAGTTAAAAGTTTTGAGTTTTAAGTTGAATTCAAAACTCGTACCTGAAAACTTAAAGCTTTCGTGCATTCCGTGATTACTTCTTCTCTTCGGATTCTTCTTTCTTGCGTTCGGTAATGACTTCCGGTTCCGTCGGAGCGGCAGCGCCCGCTTCGGCCGCTTCGGCGCCTTCGGCGGTCACTTCCTCGACCTTGATCGCCACAGGCTCGCGGCAAACGACCACGACCGCTTCGGGCGCGGTGACCAGTTTGAACTCGGCCGGCAGCACGATCTGGGCCGCGTGCATCGACTGGTTCAGACCGAGATCCTTGATCACCACCGGCAGCGATTCCGGAATATCGCGCACCGTACATTCGATCTCGATCGAACTGAGCACCATTTCCACGATACCGCCCTGCTGTGTTCCTTCGGCGGTCCCGCGCAGTTCGATCGGCACAGCCACCGTCACGCGCTCGCTCAGGTTCACACGCATCAGGTCCGCGTGCAGGACGTTCTTGCCAAGATGGTCGTACTGCAGTTCCTTGATCATGACCGTGCCGCCCTGGCCTTCGAAATCCAGCTCGAAGATACGGTTTCCGCCGTGCACGCCTTCCAGGAAGGCATGCGCGTCCAATGCGACCGCGACGGGTTCCTGCTTATGGCCGTAGATCACGGCCGGAAGCAGTCCCTGCTTGCGCACCGCGGCGGAGGCGTGCGATCCGGATTTCGTGCGAAGATTCGCCTTTAATACCGTTGTTTCCGACATAACACTTTTTTCCTTTCTGTATGCACCGGCGCTGGCCGCCGGACTCTGTTAATTTCGTTTATCCTTGCGGTATCTGCCGAAACATCATACTGATGGATTCATTGCTGTGGATCCGGCGCATGGCCTCGCCAATGAGTCCGGCGACGCTGAGCACCTTGAGGTTCTTGATCGCCGCCGCCGCCGGGTTCAGCGGCACCGTATCGGTCACGAAGATCTCATCGATCGGCGCCGCCGGCAGCCGTTCAAAGGCCGGCGGTGAAAACACCCCATGCGTCGCTCCCGCGATGATCCGCCCGGCCCCGCGATCCTTCACCAGCCGCGCCGCGCCCGTGATCGTACCCGCCGTCGAGATCATATCATCCACCATCACGATATTGCGTCCCTCGACGGTGCCGATGATCTCTTCGCAAAGGATCTCCTGGCCGCTCATTCGGCGCTTATTAATGATGGCCAATTCCGCTCCCAGCGCCGTGGCATAGCGCGACGCGGTCTTCATATTGCCGGCGTCGGGCGCTACCACCGTCAGGTTCTTAAGCTTTTTCTGCTTGAGATATTTTACCAGCACCGGTTCGGCGGTCAGATGATCCAGCGGGATATCGAAAAAGCCCTGCAACTGCTTGGCGTGCAAATCAACCGCCAGCACGCGGTCGGCCCCGGCAGAGGTAATGATATTGGCCATCAGCTTGGCCGTGATCGGGACGCGCCCGGCATCCTTGCGGTCCTGCCGCGCGTACCCAAAGTATGGCACGACCGCCGTAATCCGGGCCGCGCTGGCTCGACGGATGCAATCCAAAAAGATCAGCAGCTCCACCAGGTTTTCGTCAACAGGCCCGCACGTCGGCTGGATCAGAAACACATCGCGCCCGCGAACGTCCGATTCCAGACGGATCAGTTTTTCGCCGTCCGGAAACCGCGTGATCTCGGCCTGCCCGATCTCCTGGTTCAAATAGCGGCACACGGCGTTGGCCAACCCTGGATTGCCGGTCCCGCTAAAAACGATAATAGGGTGATTGAGCATTGCTTCAGTCCTTTTTCTTCCGTATTACGGGCGTTTTATCCTGCGCAGCTTTAGCGCAGAAGGACTTGCCCGTGTCTTTCTGTGGCATGGGCGTCCCGCCCATGTTATTCCTAACGGTTTCAAACACGCCTACGACCGCGCCGTCCGGCACGTCGGCCCCATTGTAAAGATAGGCGAACGGTCCTACGCGGCAGCCGCAGCCGATCCGCACCGCGCCCGTGATGCACGTGAACGGCTGGATCACGGTATCCTGCCCGATCTGGGCGCGGGCATCGATCCATGTATTCGGCGGGTCCACGATCGTCACGCCGGCCTTCATCAGCCGATCCTGGATCCGCTGCTGCATGATCTTGCCCACCGTGGCAAGCTGCTGGCGGTTATTGACGCCCATGGCGTCTTCAGCGGCAACCGCCGTAACGGCGGTAGCCTTGTGCCCTTCGCGCAGCAGAATATGCAGCGCGTCAGTCAGGTAATATTCATTCTTGACATTGTTCGGGGTGATCTTGTCCAGCGCCTCCAGCAGCAGCGGCGTCTGGAAGCAAAAGTAGCCGGGGTTGATTTCCGTGATAAGCCGCTGCTTTTCATCGCAGTCGTTATGCTCGACGATTCCCTGGATATTGCCGTAGCCGTCGCGAACAATGCGGCCATAGCCCTTGGGGTCCGGCATGTTGGCCGTCGCCAGCGTTACGGCGGAGTTCTCTTCCTCGTGCTTCTGGATGAGCATCTTGAGCGTCTCGGTGCGGATCAGCGGCGCATCGCCGCACAGGACCAGCGTCTGGCCGTCAAAGCCTGTAAGCTTTGGCCGACAGCACATCACCGCGTGGCCTGTGCCGCGCTGCTGGGGCTGCTCGACAAACTCCACATCCGGCGTGCCTTGATACAGCGCCGTGATCTGCTCCTTGCCGTAGCCGACCACCACCAGGTGCCGCGTCACGCCGGCGTTGCGGCAGGCCTCGATCACCCATTCCAGCATCGGACGACCGCACACCTCGTGCAGCACCTTCGGCAGCCGCGTATTCATCCGCGTGCTCTGCCCCGCCGCTAAAATAATGGCTATTCGTTCCATTTATATTTTATATTTAATCTTTTATATTTGATTTGAACATCTACCCGGCCTGGACTCGAACCAGGAATAGAGGTACCAAAAACCTCTGTGTTGCCAATTACACCACCGGGTAATAACTCCCGCCAGAATCTAACCACGGAATTCGCGGAAAAACACGGAAAAGATTAAGGGCGCTTTCTTTATTTCAGTGTACTTCCGTGCATTCCGTGGTTTAAATCTACCGCCGGCGCTTTTACATGTCGGTCGCAGAATCCCGATTGAGATCGGGATTGACCGGGCCCTGTCGGAGGCTTGAGCTGACCATGCTGCGAGACCTGTCAGCCCCATTTTCAGGGTTAATAATTGCGTTTTCACGCCTAAAACCCAGCTTTTCATCGCTGTCCCCGTGCGACAAGGGCAATCACAAGCGTGTCAATATAGTGCTTTCGGAGAAAATTGCAAGCATTTTGTGCAAAAACAGTATCTCGCCGCCCTGTTAGATGCCAAACGTCCTCGGCTATTGAGTTTTTCGAGCCTGTTTATATAATTCTCGTGAATTTTATATGAAATACGCACCCTTGGAGAACACAACTATGAAGCTTCGATTGTTGGTATTGGCATTTGTATTTTGCAGCGTTACCGCCTTTTGCGCCATTCCCGGGTATGTCAGCATCGTTGGCGTCGAACAGGGCCCAATCCTCGGCGACGCTGACGTGGCCGGCCGCGAGGGCACGATCGAAGCGATCGGCTATTCCTTTCAGATGAACGCCCTGCGCGACACGGCATGCTTCCCATTGGAAACAAGGAGCATTTTCCGGTAACCATCATCAAAAAGGTGGATCGCTCGACACCCAACCTCGCCACGGCGTTTCGAACAGGTGAACCCCTCACCATCGTCATCAACTTCTATGAGATCGATAGTACCGGCGCGGAAATCAACCGCTATCGCATGACCTTCGCCGACGCCGTGATCTCGGGGATCCGACGCGAGATCCTGAATACCAAAGATCAGGATAACAACACGTTCCCCTTTCTTGAAAAGATCAGTTTCACATATCAGGTGGTCACTGAATTGTGGCTGCCCACCGGCGCCGGATGCAAGATCGAATGGGAGGCCGACTGCACCGCGCCTCTCACGGGCGACCTGAACTTCGACGGCGTGGTCAACCTGACCGATTTTGTGCTCATGGCCAATGACTGGCTCATGTCGGACTGACAACGCTCCACTTGGCCGCACCAAACAAAAAAGCCATCCTATGCAGGATGGCTTTTGTCTTTTCAAATGCTGCCAGGTGCAGGTGTTTATTTCTGGACGGCCTTTTCAAGCTGTTCGGGGTTGGGCTGCCGCTGCGGGATCTGCACCATTACGCCCATGCGGCCCAGTTCGCCGGCCACGTCCGGCTGATAGGGATCAAGCTGAATGCTCCGGCGGAGATTTTCTTCCGCCCGCGCGTTGTCGCCTTTGGCCAGGTAGAATAACCCGAGCTGCTTGAATACCACCGCCGAGGTGGGGGCCAGGTTGGCCGCCTGCTGGTAGGCCGCCAGGGCGTACGTATCCAGACCTTCATTCTGCAGCGCGCGGCCCAGTTTGAGCGAGGCCTGCGCCGAAACGGCCGCCTGGTCCAGATACATCTGGGCGGCCATCTTCGATTTATCCGTATCCTTCATATCCTGCAGCACCTTGACTACCGCCGCCTGGGCCGAGTACAGCACCGGGTCAAACCCGATCGCGACGCGATACTCCCATTCCGCCTTATCCAAAAGCCCATCGGCATGATAGAGTTTGCCCAGCTTGTAATGGGCGGCCGGGTTCTCGTACTTGCGGTCGATCTGACTGAGCAGGGCTTGACGCTGCGATTCCGAGGGGTTAGTTATCTGATTCTCTGAGAACCATCCGCAGCCGGAAAGGGTCAGCATTGCGGCGGCGGCTATTAAAACGATCCGTGTCATATTCGTACCTCCATAACTTTCTTAAACCACCTTTAGATTACACGGTTTTTTAAGATTAGCAAGCGTCAGGCGCAAATTCTTAAAATTTCATTAACGCCCAAGACGCCGCCGACATCCGCTTTCGGCGGAAAAACAAACCACTGTATTCGTCCTATCGGCAAACGCGGCGGCTTTTGTTGAATTATCGTCCCAGCGGGCAATGTCAGTGACCCGATAGCATCCTAGACAATCGCCGGCATTTTATCATGTCGCTCACGCTCCATGCCGGAAAAGCCCGCGCTTAAATATCCAGGTTCTGCACCTCCAGCGCGTGCTCCTGGATGAACGACCGGCGTTTTTCCACATCGTCGCCCATCAGGATCGAAAAGAGGCGGTCGGCCTCGCCGGCGTCCTCCAATTGCACCCTCAGCATCGTTCGCTTTTCCGGGTCCATCGTCGTGTCCCAGAGCTGGTCGCTGTTCATCTCGCCCAACCCCTTGAAGCGTTTGATCTCCATATCCTGCGAGCCGATATGCCGTACCACTTGCGCGATTGATTCCAGAGACGGGGCCGGGAATTCCTGGCCGCCGTTGGTGATGACAAACCGCGTCGGCAGGTCCTCGCCCGACTCGTTCTTCTGCTGCTTGAGATGGTAGTCGCGCCAATCGAGGCCGTAGTCTTCACGCAGCCGGCAGCAGATCTCGTTGAGCCGGATGACCTCGTGCAGCTCTTCCGTCGTGAAGGTCTCGTCGACCGTTTCCGCGGCCGTTTCGCCGCTCTGCGCATTGGCGGCATTCAACTCGGCCAGCCGCTTCTCGTATTCATCCTTGTGATAAAAGAACTCGTCCTGTCCCTGCGCGTGGATCTGGTAGATGGGCAAGCACGACCCGTCAAAATACTTCTCCACGAATTCCGAGAACACGATCCCGCGGCGGCTCAGTACGTGTATGGCACGCTCGGCCTCGTTGAGGATCTTCACCAGCAGGGCCAGCCGCGGCTGCTCGAACTGTCTCAGCGAACCGTCCGTCTGACGGATCGACAGTTGCGAGCCTTCCAGGCCTCGATTCTCCGTGCTCTTGCGCATCTGGTGTTCGTTGAGGATATACTCCGAGTTCTTCTGGCCCTTTCGCTTGATCTCATAGAGCGGCGGCTGTGCGATATAGATCCGCTCGGCGGTGATCAGTTCCGGCATTTGCCGGAAGAAAAACGTTAAGAGCAGCGTCCGAATGTGCGCGCCATCAACATCGGCATCGGTCATCAGCACGACTTTACCATAGCGGCACTTGCTCAGGTCGAATTCATCGACCCCGATGCCCGTGCCCAGCGCGCTGATAAGCGTGCGGATTTCCTCGTGGCCCAGCATCTTTTCCAGCCGGGCCTTTTCCACGTTGAGGATCTTGCCGCGCAGCGGCAGGATGGCCTGGATGTTGCGGTCACGGCCGCCCTTGGCCGAGCCGCCGGCCGAATCGCCCTCCACGATAAAGATCTCGGTGCTCGCCGTGTCCTTGCTTGAGCAGTCCCACAGCTTGCCCGGCAGGTTCGAATTGCTCAGCGCGCCCTTGCGCCGCGTCAGTTCGCGGGCCTTGCGGGCGGCCTCGCGGGCCGCGGCCGCCTGGATGGCCTTGTTCAGCACGCGCTTGGCCTCGGCGGGGTTCTCCTCGAGGTAGATCTGCAATTGTTCATTGACCACCATCTCGACAAAGCTGCCAACCTCCGGATTGCTCAGCCGAACCTTCGTCTGCGCCTCAAAATGCGGCTCCGGCACCTTCACCGCGATCACCGCGGTCAGGCCTTCGCGCAGGTCCTCGCCCGCCGGCGTCATCCCCGCCTTGAGCATCCCGGAGTTGCGCGCGTAAGCGTTCATCGTCCGCGTCAGCGCGGTCCGAAAGCCCGACAGATGCGTGCCGCCGTCAATATTGCGGATGTCGTTGGCAAACGCCAGCACGTTCTCGGCATAGCTGTCGTTGTACTGCATCGCGATCTCGCACGACAGGTTCGTTTCCGGATCCTCCTTCTGGAAATAGATCACATTCGACACCGACACCTTGCCCTCGTTGAGATATTCGATAAACGCCCGCAGGCCCGCCTCGTAATGGAAGACCTCTTTCTTCTGCACGCGGTCGTCCTGGAGCGCGATATAAACTCCGCCGTTGAGATACGCCAGCTCGCGGATGCGCTTTTGCAGGATGTCGTATTTGAACTCGATGTCGTCAAAGATCTGGTCGTCCGGCAGGAAGGTGATCTTCGTGCCGCGCTTCTTCGTCTCGCCGATCTCGCAAACCGGGCCCTTCGGAACGCCGCGCTCGCACTCGAAATGATAATGCTTGCCGTTGCGCCACACGTCCGCTTCCAGCCGTTCGCTCAGCGCATTGACGACGCTGACGCCCACACCGTGCAGGCCGCCGGAAACCTTGTAGGCGCCTTTGTCGAATTTGCCTCCGGCGTGCAGCGTTGTCAGCACAACGTCCAGCGCGCTCCTGCCGGCATCCTGGTGGATCTCGGTCGGGATGCCCAGGCCGTTATCCTCCACCGAGCAGCTTCCATCGATATGGATCTGCACGCTGATGCGGTCGCACCGCCCGGCCAGCGCCTCGTCGATCGAATTATCCAGCACCTCATAGACCAGATGATGCAGTCCGCCCTCCTGCCGGTTGCCGATGTACATATCGGGCCGTTTGCGAACCGCCTCCAGCCCCTCGAGGATCTTGATGTTGCTTGCATCGTATCTCTGTTCACTCATATTCTCTGTCATATTCTATCACGCGTCTTTCGCCGTGCCTTTATTCCCGGTACCGCCGGCATTGTGCCGGCATTTTTGAACCTTTGAATTTTGGTCCTTTGAATTTGTTTAGTGTTTAGTGCTTAGGATTTCGAATTTTCTTTTTCCATGGGCACCACTTTGATTTTATTGATCCCGCAGCGCGGCACGGCCTGTTTAAGCCGCTCGAGCAGCTCATCGGAGCACACCCGCACCCGGTACATATACGGCCCCGGCATCGCCTGCACATACAGCACGCCCCCGGCCCGCTTGTCGAGTCGGCAATATGGACTCAATTCCGCCGGCACGACCGCTTCCCACGCCTCTACCAGCGCCGCGTTCTTCTCCAGCGCGTCGCTGCGCTGCTGCAAGTACGCGAAAATCTCGCCGCCAAGCTTGCGATCCGGATTCTTGGGCCGTTGCTGCCAGTGCGTTGCGCTGCGGAGGTATTTGTCTTCATTCGCGGAAGATTTCATCGTGTATCCGAGTGGCGGTCAGCCTAATACTACTTCCCGCCGCCCGCCAAAGTTCATTTGCCCAGTACTGCCGGCTGTTTTGAGCATTAATTCCTGGTGCTTTGAATTTGTTTAGGATTTAGAGCTTCGGATTTAGGATTTCCTCTTTTAGAGGTTCACCGGCATCACGATATACAAGAACCCCGGCCCGCTTTTGAATAATCCCGGGCGGTCCGGCTGGCCCAGGTGCAGCTCGAAATCCTCGGCCTTGATCACCCGCAGCACATCGATCAAAAACTGCGGATTGAACCCGATCTCCATCGGCTGGTCCTTGTAATCGACGACCATATCGACCTGGGCGTCGCCCGTCTCGGGCGCGCGGCTGGTAAATACGAGCGTCCCCTTATCGAGCGCCAGGCGAATGCCCTTGCTGTCCTCGTTGGCCAATAGCGCCGCCCGCCTCACCGCGCTGAGTGTCGCGGCCACCGGCAGCGTCAGCTTCTTCGTATAGTCTTTTGGAATAATATCTTCATACTTCGGGAAGTTGCCATCGACCAGCGTCGAACTGACCACGGTATTCTCGCTCGACAGCACGATCTGGTTGCCGCTGAACTTGACCGCGATCGCTGTATCCTCGCCCGCCGGGATCTTGTTGAGCAGCGCCATCGTCTTGGCCGGCACAATGATCCGTCCTTCCGGCAGAGACGCCGCCTTCTCCAGCGGCACGACCGCCTTCGCCAGCCGCCGCCCATCCGTGGCCACCAGCGACAGCTTCTTGCCCGTCACCTCCCACAGGATGCCATTGAGCGCATACCGCGTGCTTTCTTTGGCCGCGGCGAACACCGTCAGCTCGATCCCTTCCTGCAAGCGCTGCAGCTTGAGTTCGATATTGCCCGGCCCTTCAAAGCCCGGCACCGCCGGGTACTGCTGCGGGTCATGGGCATAGATCGTAAAGCGGCTGTCGGCCCCGACCACATGCACCGCCGATTCCGTCGCCTCCAGCGCCAGCACCTCGTCGGCGCTCTCGCGGACGATGGAAAACAGTTTATCCGCCGGCACGACCAGATCGCCCGGCTCGGTGATCTCGACCTGCGCCACCGAGCTGGTGATGCCGATCTCCAGGTCCGTCGCGCTCAAGTTGACCGCATTGTCGGCCGTCGTCATCCGCAAACACTGGAGAATGGGTTTGGGCGTGCGGGCCGGGATGATGCCCGTCACCAGGTTTAATGCCTCCTGCAATGCCGATCGATTGAATTTCACTTTCATAGCGGCCTCATTCTCCATAAAAGCAGTAAAAATCAGTATTTCCGGGGGCGTTCCCCTAAAAAATCAACCCGCTAATGTACCAGAAAACCGCCATTTTGAAAGCCAAAAAACCAATATTTTTTTAAAGGCTCTCCCCCCCCTATTTGGGGGGGAGTGGCAGCCGAGGTTGACGAGGGGGGTTTCTTAGCGCCCCGCCTTTCCGGGGTGGTTGAGGGGGAATCCGGCGAAGCCCGACGAGGAATCTATTTGTCCAGTTTCCCTTCCGGTTTTCACTGATCGCTGTTGACTGATCACTGATTACTGTCCTCTGTCCTCTGACTTTGTCCTCGGCGCTCGTACCTATAGTGGCCTTTTAAGGTACTCCGCAGACTATGATGATGTAGGGGTTTGCAAAATATAGCTCAAGTCCTTATAAGCTATTGATTTAGGCGAATCAAACTTATAGAGGTGCTTGAGCTGTGAATGTATTGGGTCTTGAGGCGTTATTTTCATGTAA
>JAJFTK010000005.1 GCA_021372945.1 Planctomycetaceae bacterium
GTTCAATCGAAAAATAGGTATGGTCATCAACCGATCCTGCGGATGCAAGAACCTGCGTTACCTCTTTCTAAACCTCAGACAGTTGGCAAAAAAACCGATTCCATTATGATCCCGTATCATCAAAATCCGCGGAGAACCATATTTCTAGCAGTGTTTCCGCGACACAAACGAAGGCATGGATCAGCCGGAAACCACGGAAATACGCCGCGTCATTACACCGAGGGAGTCCTGCAAATGTTTATCAAGCAAGAAGCTAACACGCCTAGTATTGACTTTGAAAAACAGCTTTACATACAACGCATCACGCAGATTTTGGAACGGTCGCGGACTTCTTTTTGTGTTTCCCTGGCTCAGACGTTAGAGACTCGTCTACCACAGATTGGGCAAGCTGACCATCGTCAGACGGCTTGATCGATTTTTCATAGGCGACCTTGTCTGCTTCAGCCATCTCGTTTATTCTGTCAATCCATGACTCCCGCTCGGCAGGGTCCAGCGAGTCAAGAACGACTACGCCGGCCGTCACGGCGGTAGTAACCGAATACCTGTTGACCATGCGGTTATAATTCTTCAGCGCAGATTTAGTCACCAAGATTGTGGTTTTGTACAAATAGGGTTTCGGTTTTTGTTTTTTTGCACCCATTTTCTTAATTTTTCATTTTTTTTGAAACATCGCAACTCTTTTTAGCATAAATAGTTATAAACCTTATAATGCCATATATTACGGTTTTTTATGGATTTTTATGGTTGCAGTCGCCGAAGTAGTGTGTAAGATTAGCACAGGTGCAAGAATGCCAGATGAAAAAACACAACTGAAGGTCAAGAATTTCCGGCTGTCATACGGGCTCAAGAAGGACAAGGCGATTGTCATCAAGTTGAATGTCCTGGCTGACAAAACCGGCCGCGAGCCTGCTAACGTTTACCGGCAGGCACTCGAGAAGGGCATCCTGATCGTGGCGGCACAGCACGGAATTGATCCAACTATCCTTCAGTCGGCGGCTGCCGGCTGAGCTTGGCCGGGGCTGGCGGACCGTGGATGGCGCCGCCCCGGCATAAATTTTCAGAGCTCATTGAAAAATTTAAAGAGAGGCGTTGAGGCCCCGGACTGTACTGTGCATGGATCGGGGCGGAGCCGAAGGCGATGCGCGTTCCGCCGGCTACCGTGAAGCACAGAGGTAGCGGGTGTCGGCGGGACATAAGCCGGGTAGGTTTGGGCGTGTTGTGATCCGGCTGAAAGCGAGATTAACGCCACGGGCAAAGTCGGCTCGTAAATGGGTTGCGGCCTATTCCGCAGGGCTTGACAGATCGCAGAGACGGTCAACGTGCGGCGGTCCGTGACAGAGGGGTCGCAGATACCAAACAGGTCCTACAGGCATCGTTTTGCCTTGAGAATGCTGCCCGCTGCACGATTTTTTGAAAAGTGAAAACGTCTTTGCGACTTGGGTGGATGGGGCTATCCACGCTTGGCCGCGTGGCGGTGGTCAAAACACCGGCCGGCCCCGCCACCCTATTTTGACAAGTTAACGTTTTGCTGACACAGCGGCTGCTCGGTGCGGCCGCACACGATTGCCAGGGACGGCGATCGAGGTTCGGGCGGGCGCATGGATGCGTCCTCGGTGCCTGGACCTTGTTTGAAAAATCGAACTTCAGAGGCTGCTATGAAGTTTTCAAAGAATATAACACGATCTTATAAGCTGCATGGCCGCCTGCACGATAATTCGTGCGGGAAATTTCTACCGGCCAGGATAAAGCCACTCATAGTTACGGCTGCCTGTATGCCGTCTAGCGGCGCGAGCGGGATGCTCAGACAGGCAGGCCCACAACGGCGAATACCAATCGCCGAGCGGATCGCACGATCGATCGAGCGGTCCGCTTCTGTCTTCATCATCGCTCATGGCGATGACTCCTCCTCCGACGGCGGGGACTTGCAGCGGTCCCCGCTGGTTTTTTGTCCTTCTCCGCCAAGGCTGCGAAGGACAGGCAAATCCACGGCGGTCATGGATGCCGCCGATCAATCACCTCCATCGGGCCAGGGCCTGAGCGGCAGGGACGCTCGCCAGGCACGGCCCAGGAGGGCATCGAATTGTCGATTGACGATTGACGATTGTCGATTGCCCGGGAGGACGGCATGAGCGGGATTGGAACAACACGGATTTATCGGTTCGAGGCGAGGGACGGCGAATGAGTAAGGCGATCGAAACGAACTTCCTGCATCGGATCGGGCCGGTTGTGATCTGCACTGGCATCGGCGATACGATGTACGGCGCGTACGCGGTTAAACCGAACGGATCGCTGAAGCGGCTGCAGCAAATCGAGCAGGATAAAAACTGGACGATGGTCTCCGCCCGGTTGGATATGTATAAGGGCAAAACGATCTGGAGGAAGCCATGAGCAATGAACAACTCATTATGTTTGCCGCGTCGCCGGAACCGGCCGCACATACGGGGCAGGTGCTCGATGAGTTGAAGCCGCTCAGCGAGATCTATCAGGGACACCCGGTACTGAGCCGCGATGTGACTCGCACGATGATCGAGAACTGTCCGATTGAAGACCTGCGGAAACTTTGCCGGCGGCTCAATGTCAACGTTGAAGGGCTCATGGAACAACTTGAACAAGGGGGCATGATATGAGCTGCAGGAAGGTCCAGGGCGTTTACAAACGAAAGCACGGAATCCAGTGGTGGGTGGTAATGTGCCCGTATTGCGATAAAAGCCATTGGATCAACCTGGGCGGATACACGGATCGGCTGCCGCCTGTCAGCGGAAAGGTCTGCAAGATGTCCTGCGGGTCAACCCTGGAAGTGGTGCCGGATGAACGCAGCTTAAAACGAATTCAAAAGTTACTTAAAAAGTGATGCTGCAAGATAAGAAGCCAACTAAATATCAATCTGCATACAAGCCGTTGGAGCGGTGCAGCAATTGTCAGCATGACGAACCGTACAGGACGGAGTCGAGGCCTCTTATCCACTGCTGCAGCCTGTTTCGCCATCGGGTTGTCAGCAAGAACAAGGTATGCAGCGAGTTTAAAAACAAATTAACCACGGAATGCACGGAATGAGATATGAAGATTGATAAGAGTGGCGTAAACGAGTGTTGGAAGGTGGAAGTGATGGATGAGAACAGAAACCCAATCTGTGTCCGCCATATTGTTTGTTATACAGCCGAGACGGCCGGACGGCTAGCGTTGGATCAGGAATCCAGGAAAAGCCAACGGCTTTATATTGGCGGTATCACGCGGCTCGCAACGGTCGATCTGATTGCGGTTTAGGAATAATCATTAATCAATAGGGAATGTGAACCGGTATGGATGCCGCCAGGGACATTGAGATGAGTGACGATTACATGGTGCTGCAGCAGGTGATGGATGAGCACGGCCTTTCGGCCAAATGGCTTGCGCAGGTCACCGGACGCGGCTTGTCCACCGTGTATAAATACCTCTCGGGCGAGGCGACGATCCCTTCGGTGGTATGGCGACACGTGTACGCCAGGACCACGGACCAGCGGATCCTGCAGCTTATGACCGGCGATATGGTCGTGGCGGTCGTGGAGCTGCCGCAGGCAACGGTTGCCCTGGATGTGCCGACGCTGGCAGAACTAATCGAGATCCGCAAGGAGGAGATCGCCGTCGAGGAAGAGCTTTTGAATATTCTCGAAGACGGCAGGGTCGACCTCCACGATGCGCGGAAGATCGAGGACTACAAGCGGCATCATAACAAGATGATGGCGACCTGCTGCGCGATGTATCAGCGGGTCATGCAGGAATTCGAAAGGAGTCGCAAATGAGCGCACCGCATTTATTGGTGGATCTGCCGGCCAACCGCGAGGGCAGTTGGAAACTGACCGAGGGCATCGTGTGCCCGCACTGCTGCAAGCCGACGCGATACTTTTTATTGTTCGGACCGGCGCCGGACGAGTATGGACGAACGATCCGCTCATACATTGGGTATTGCGATCGATGCCACAGCGAATTCGAGGTCACGCAGTTTCAGGTCGGCCAGCTTTGGCCGATGCACCGCTGCCGACTGGACGGCCAGGAATGGAAGGTAATCCAGCCGCTGCCGGAGCCGCCGCTTGTCCAGACGGGACCGGGCGGGGATTTTTCGCGGGCGTACTCGACTGAGCAGCTTGAGGCGATCGTTGAAAAGGCGACGAAATGCCTGGTCGATTGCGGGAAGATCATCGCAACGGTGCGGGATTCGATGAAGAAGGAACCACGAACCAACACGAATGGACACTAAGTTAAACATCTCGGAGGCTGCAACACGGCTGGGTGTCAGCGAGCGCCATGTGCGGCGGATGTGCATGCAAGGCAAGCTGGCCGGTGCGGTCCGCGATGGCGACGGCTGGCTGATCCCGGCGACGGCGCACGCAAAGCTGCTGGATGAGGGCAGGCCAGACAAAGAATTCGACCTGACCGTGCTGCCGAAGCACAAACAAGACATCGCGCTTCGTCGGCGTGGGATCGTCCAGGAGGCTGAGGCTTTCGCGGCGAATGAGGTTCGCCAGGGGCGAGACCGATTGAAGGCCCTACGGGCGTTTGCATCGCAGGCACAGGTAGGACTTCGCACGCTGCAGCGGTGGATGAGCGAGTTTCGCAAGAAAGGCATTGAGGGGCTGGTCGACACGCGGGGCATGAATGACGGACCTGCGCCGGAGATCAGCGCTGAGGCGTGGCAGGAGTTTGAGAGCTTATACCTCGATCTCAAGCGGCCAAGCGTTAAGACGATCTATGACGTTGTTGTTTTTATGTCTCAGCAGCAGGGACTCGCCTGGCGGCTGCCTGGGCTTCGGCGGATGCAGCAGCTCGTGCACGAGCGTATCCCATACAAAGTGCTTGTTTTGAACCGCGAGGGCAGGAAGGCTTACGAAGGCAAATGTGCGCCGTACATCGAGATCGACATGGACACCATTGAACCGGGTGCGATATGGGTCGGTGACCATCACCAGTGCGACTGCTGGATCCGCTATCGCGGCGAATGGATCCGTCCGTGGCTGACCGCCTGGGAGGATTGGCGCAGCCGCATGATCGTGGGCTACTGTCTAACCGATTCGCCCAACTCCACGACGATCCTGCGGGCATTCAAACGCGGCTGCCAGCGGTTCGGACCTCCCGATGGTGTGAAGATCGATAACGGCAAGGATTACGACAGCGAGATGTGGAACGGAATCACCAAGCAGCAAAGGCGGCTTAAGCTTGCGGTGGATGAGTCGACCACGGCCGGGATCTATGCGATGATGGATATCAGCGTCTCATTTGCCAATCCATATAATGCCAAGGCAAAGCCCATCGAGCGATGGTTTGAGACGCTCGAAATGCAGTTTATCAAGACCATCCCGACCTATTGCAGCAATAATACGCTCAGCCGGCCGGAGCCCCTGCAGGAATACCTCAACAGCCCGAAGGCCATTGAAGAGGCGCTCAGCCTGGACGAATTCGGCGGCATGCTCGCCGAGTACATTGAGATATATAATCACTCGTCACATCGTGGTCGCGGGATGGATGGGCAAACACCGATCGAGGTGTTCAACAAACGGCGGTCCCGGCGTATGGTCGATGAGAAGACGCTGGATCTGCTGTGCCAGGTTTGGTCGGGCCAAGAGACGATCGGCAAGAACGGCATAGCGATTCGTGGATTGCATTACGGTACGTACGATCCGGCCATCATGGCCCGCCAGGGACGCAAGGTTCGCTGTTCATGGGAGCCGGACGATATGAGCCGCGTTTTGGTCTATGACGCTCACACGTGGGAATTCCTTGGCATTGCCGGGCAGCACACGCAGCTCGGGCACGGGACGACGGTTACGGATGAGGATCAACGGCGTGCGCATGCTGATCTGGCCCGCGCAAAACGGATTGTCAAGCAGTACAAATCCGCCGCAAGGGTCGCCGCCACAGACCTTCCGCGTTTGACCCTGCAGGCCGCCCGGTCGCGTGTCAAAGAGACGGAGGCGGAGGCGAACAAACCGATCCGGCCAGTGCGGACGCCGCTGGATGGACAGGCGGCCGCCGTGCGGCGCACGGAACGCGTGCGGGCCGTCAGGAAGGCGGCCGGCGCCGAGGGGCTTCGGACGGTGGTGAATTTAGAATGGGACGAGCCGGTCACGGTCGACCGGCCGCAGGTTAGCCTGGATTGGGACGAGCAGGAAACGACGGCAGCGCCGTCGATCAAGCTGGAGTTTGACTAACATGAACGACAGAATGCTCCAAAAGTGGATGGAGCAGGAGGCTCGCAGGATCATGGTACGGATACCAAAGGATTTAGGCAACGAAGACGAGGTCAGGATCTTCCGCGAGGCGGTCAAAAAATTTATGACCGACACGGGCATCAGCCAGGGCAACCTGGCAGCCGAGATCGGCGTGAGCACGACGACGCTGAGTTTGTTCCTGGCCGGCAAATACAGCGGCAAGGTCGAAAGCGTCGTCCGGGGGCTGGCCGAGTACATCAACCGCTCCTGCCGGCGGCAGCGACGCAGCAAGGAGCCGGACTACGTCAATACGACCGTCGCACAGCGGATCCTGCAGGCGATCAAGGTGACTGAACAATTTACCACCAACTCAGAGGGCCGGATCTGCGTGATCGCGGGCGACTCTGGCGGCGGCAAAACAAAGTGCCTGGAGCAGTACGCCGCAACCAACCCGCTGGCGGTCTATATCAAGTTGTGCGACAAGATGAGCACGGTGGCGCTGATGAGCCGGATCGCCAAGGCGCTCAAGCTGGACTCTGACGGCGGACTCAAACGCCTGGTCGATGATCTGACCGAACATCTGAAGACGCGTGAAATGACGATTATCTGCGACGAGGCGGCCGGGCTGGACGTGGGGCGGCTCAACCTCCTGCGGCAGGTGATCTCTGAAAGCGGCTGCACACTGGTGCTTGCCGGCAACGCGCACCTCTTGAAGACGATCTATGGATCCAGCGCCACGCGCGGCAATGAGAGCCTGGATCAGTTCCGCTCGCGAATGCTGACCGTGGTAAACCTGGATGAGCTGGCCAGCCAGGCGCCCGGCGACGGCGGTGTCTTTACGGTCGATGACGTCCGCAAGCTGTACTCGTCCGGTCTCAAACTCAGCGGCGACGCCGAGGGGCTGCTGCTGTCGATCGCCAGGAGCCCGCAATCGGGCAGGCTGCGTACGTGCAGCGTGATCGTGGGCTCGATCAATACGAGCCGCCAGGCACGCGACGGCCGCATCAGCGAAATCACGGCGGACCTGATCCTGTCGACGATCCGCCAGCTTGGACTCTGTGTGCTGCCCTACCTGCCGCTGGAACCGATGGCTGACGCCATCGAGCAGCGCAAGGTTAAGACAGCATAACCACGGAATGCACGGAATGACACAGAATCGGTACAAAGGGATTTGCGGGCAAAAGATGCAGCGGGTTTATGACGCCGCCGCGATTGACCCGCAGCGTGTGGATCGATTGCGAGATGCGATGCTGGCCGGCGAGATAACGCTGGAAGAATTTGAGGATCGGATTGTTAACCACGAACTGGAATCCGTGAAATGAGCCCCAAGATATTTCCAACGCTGCTGATTGTTTTGGACGTGATGGCGTGTGTGGTATATGCCTGCCATACCGATTGGCGTAAGGCCACGTATTGGATGGCGGCAGCCGTTTTGACTTTTGTGGCGACTTATTAGATAGCGATTTAAATGCTGAGTAAAGAGCAGATAAAACTTGTTCAATGTGCCGCGCGGGGGGCGGGGCTGCGGGGCGATCGATTTGCTCCGGACAGCCGGTATTATTTGCTGCTGAGCCAGTACAAGCAATCGAGAGGCCAGCGGGTGACGAGCTGCACGCAGCTTACGCTGCGGCAGATGGAGGACTTCCTGGCGATCTGTGAGTCGATGGGCTGGCGACATCCGGACAAAGAGGTGGACTTTTACCGCAAGAAACTCTGGCGGTATACGGAACAGGGCTACTGCGGACTGAGCAGCGCCCAGCTCGAGGCGATCAAGCACCTCAAGGGCGACCTGGGGATGACGGACGAGCAGCTTCACGCGTTCGCGGACCGGATGTTTCCAGGGATCGCGTTCGACCAGCTCGCGAATGTCCAGGGCGGCAAGCTGATCGAGGGGCTCAAGGCGGTGCTGGGACGCCGGGACAAGAAGGAATACAAGAGCGTCGCAGAGATTGCGGAGCAGTACGAGACGGACCAGGGATTTTAACCACGGAAGGCACGGAATGACAGAAAAGTTAGTCAATATGACGGAGCCTGAAATCAAGTTCATGCTTAATCGCATAGCAAAGAACATTGCCAGCGAAACGGACGCCTTGTTCATGCTCGTCGTATTCGATGATCCGGGGCTGGCTCAATATATTTCTAACGCCAGAAGAGAGGACTGCATCAAGGCGATGGAAGAAACAGCCATGAGATTTAGAAACCAGGAAATTGTTAAAAGGGTCTAAGATGAAGCCGATCGATTTTGAAGGCAGTAATTGCGTTTACGCGAAGGATCAACCCAAATATATCCCGCTGCCGGTGTGCAAAGTGCCAGGCCCTGAAGGGGAAGTCATCAGCGTCTGGAAACCTACCGACGAGGAACGCAAGCAGATCGCCGAAGGCGCAAATATTGCCCTATCCATGTGGACGTTCAATCAGCCGCTGCAGCCGATCCGAATGTTCGTGGGTCATCATAAAGAAAAACCGTCCAGCTAAGCAATCATAAATCGACAATTGAAAGGGCCAGGGATGGCAAAGCGAGCAAAGGCACAGGATGACCTGTATCAGATCCTGACGTTCGACCAGGCGGATAACCATGTCCGATCCATCGGCGAGCTGCAGCGTGAGATCGACAAGCTCGAGGCGGACACCGATGAGGCGATCGAGGTCATCAAGGCCAACGCGAAGAAAGACGTTGGCGATCGCACCGCCAAAATCAAAAAGCACCTCCTGAGCCTGGAGACGTTCTGCGTCGCCAACCGCGAAGACTTCGGCGACAAACAGAGCCGCAAGCTGCTGTTCGGCATTCTCGGGTGGCGTAAAAGCACCAAGATCATCCTGAGCAAAAAGACGACGCTGCAGAAGATCAAGGAGGTGTTCGGCGCGGCCGCCAGCCAATACCTGCATATCAAAGAGAAGCCCGATAAGGACGCGATCCGCAAGCTGACGGACGAGCAGCTCAAACAGATCGATGTCAAACGCGGACGCGGCGAGGAATTCTATGTCGAGCCGGACCAGGTGCAGATCGAGAAAAGTTTGACGCAATAAATGGACGGGCACGGATGCCCTATTTCGAACTGAACATAACGACAGAGGAAGCGTCTCGATGTGCCAAGCTATTACGGGATGCACGCGGGCCGCTGACGGCTGCGGACCTGGCGGCCAGGCTGCACCTGGGCGGCGAACGGGAATCGCGGCGAAGGCGCGTGCGGGAGATCGTCACGGGCCTCCGGCACGAGTACGGGATGCGGATCGTGGGCTTCAATCCGGGCGGATACTGGCTGGTCAAGACCGAGGCCGAGTGGCTGGAGTACTGCCGGGACCGCGAGAATTATGCCAAGCGGATCATCGGCGAGGCCGCCCAGCGGATAAGGATAGTGACGGACAACAAGGGGCAGGGGCTCTTGTTTGTGAAATGATATGACAGGATCAACACGGGAGTTAATGATGAGCAAAAAACAATTTATTACAGGCCTGGTCATTGTGGCGATCGCGGCGGTGTGTGTGGCGGCGGCTACCGCCGAGGAGCTGCGAGATCTGACCTGGCAGCGACTTGATGCGGCCGCTGAAAAACAGCGGGCGCTGGCGAGCAAGGTCTATACGGGGACGTTCGCCGAGATCCTGGCGGTGCGGGCCGCCGATGTAAACGAGGTGACGACGGACATCGCTGTCGCCAAGGTAACGGCGGTCGAGGCGATCGAGGCGGCTAATGACCCGGCCGTGCGGCCGGACCCCAACGGCATCAAGCTGTTTATCACTGAGGTGATCGCCGAGAAAAGTAAACAGGCGGCGTATCAGCAGCGGCTGCAGAACGCGACGTTCCTGATCGCGGTCGAGGAGCTGGCGGCGGACCCGAATAACGTGCCCGACCCAAACGACCTCGACGAGCAGCGGCGATTGCAGGAGTTTAGAACTGCGTGCCTGACGATCACCGACCTATTGGGAGGCATCTGATTTTGAAGACTGTAAATCGTAAATTGCATATTGGCGTCCTTGTCTCCATCCTGTTGCCGGCGGCGGCGTGGGCCGCTGCCGGTGATTTTAACGGCGACGGCGAGGTCTATGTCGCAGATGTGCTGCTGCTGGCCGCCGACTGGCTGGCCGAGGACGAGGCGATCGCGACGGCGGCCTGTGACATGGACGACAGCAACTCGGTCAACCTAGCCGATTTCGCCTTGTTCGCTACCGCCTGGCGGCAGGGGTATGTCAATCAAGCCCCGACCGCACAGGCCGTCAACGCGGACGTGACGGCAGGCGAATATGTCGCGCTCACGCTGGTCGGGGCTGATGAGGACAGCCCGACGCTGCAATACAGATGGGTGACGCACCCGAGCAAGGGCCGGCTCGATCCGACTGCCGATGGCGCCACGTGGTGGTACACCGCCAGGTGGGATACTAGCGGTCAGGACGTGTTCAGCTATCGGGTGTTTGATGGATTTAAATACAGCGAGCCGGCTGAGGTCAACGTGGTCATCACGGAGGCAACGCTGGATAACCTGTCGTTTGTGCGGCCAGCGTCGGTGGTGATCGATGATGGCGACACGGTCAATGTCGATGACTCGTTCACGGTGTGCTTCTGGTTTAAGACCTTCTGGCCGTACGGCGCGCTCTTTAGTAAGCGAGCCGCCGGCGGCGACGGCATTGAGATCAGCATCGAGGGCGGGCGGGCTGTCGCTCGTCTGTACGATGAGGGCACACACTACACGCTGCGGACCGACACGCGGGTCAACGATGGGGTCTGGCGGTTTTGCGCGCTGTCGTACAAGACAGGCGGCGGCCTGGAGTCGGGCGCCGACCTAGCCAAGGGGCTATCCGGACTCTTGATGGTGGCCAGGGAAGAGCAGTTTGAGAGCGAGACGGCGTTTGCGGTCGTCCCGGCGTGCGACTTTTCCAACGACGCCAACGTCGTGTTTGGCTGCATCGGCGATATGCTGTATTACGGCTCGATCGATTCATTCAGCAATTATGCAACGGGCCAGGGCGAGTTTGCGCTGGCGACTATTCTTATTGAAGGCCGCACGGTGATGCCGCATGGGTTAAGTCCGACGTTTGCGCGGCGATTCCTTCTCAACGAAGGGATGGGCACGACGATTCGGGACACTACCGAGACCAGGGAGGGAACGCTCCAGGACGGCGGCCGGGTGCTGTGGACGCCGCCAAATTATCCGCCGGACAGAAGCTTCGACCGCAGGTCTCGTACGCGGACCATCGAGGGCATCGAGATGCTTCCGGATTTCAGGCGGCGGAATTGAGGTCTGTCCACAGATTACACGGATTTCACGGATTAAAGGTTAAAGGTATATTAAGCAAAGGATTTAACAATGCGTAAATGGATTTTCATCTTGTGTCTTTTATGTGCTATCCTCTATTTCCTCCCGTCGGCGGCCGCCAACAGCGAGGAAACTCACTCGGTAGGCTGGACGGTGATCCGCAGCGAGGTCGATACGGCGGATGCCGACCCCAACGCGGTCGAGCGAACCAAGGCGTACATCCAGGAGCACTACGCATCGATGCTCTACGTGCCCAAGCGCGAGACCCTGCGGACAGTGGAGGCATTCCGGCCGGTTATGCACGCCAATTATGTGCAGATCTGCTTTACCTGCAATGACGCTTCGGCGACGGCGACGGCGACGCTGTACGCGCTCCGGGACCCGGCAGGTGCGATCTCGCCGCTGGAGCCGATGGGCAGCTACACGCTGGCGGCTGGCGGCCAGGTGACCGATGATGAGCGGTACATTGTTGATACCGTCGCCGAGGTGACGGATGTGTGGGAGATTAAGATACTCGATGTCGCCGGCGCCGATGGCGTCAGCAAGCTGGAGTTTGATACACGGGGATATTATGGGTTCCTGGTGCTGCTGACGACGATCAGCGCCGATGATAATATAAGCTGCTATGCGGCATATTACTAATGGCTAAAGATCGATTTGATCCTCCGGAGATGGCGCAATATACCCCGGCCGCCAAACGCGGCGGCACGGGCGGCGGGGGCAGTGTGTACGCCACGATCGTGACGGGGCTCAGCTATAGCGATGCGAGCGACATCGATCACTATACGATCCGGCTGCTGACTGATACAACCGCTGCCTGGAGTGCAGAGACGACATACGCAGCCGGCCAGTATGTCATCAAGTCCAGCAAGAAATACATCAGCGCCGCCAATGACAATTTTAACCACGATCCGGAGGAAGCGCAGTCTGCCTGGTGGACGCTGGTCCCGGATATCGAGATCCATGAGAGCTGGCTGGATAAGAGCCTTTCCAGGGATCTTCGCTACTATGTGACCTGGTTCACTGCCGGCGAGATCATTAAGGTCAAATCCGAAGCGGTCAATGGGACGACGACTTATTACCTCGATGAGACGATGACGTGGGCGGGAAGCGATGCGATCAGCAGCCTTCGATGGAGTGAAACGGCCAACAGGGCCAGGGCGGTAGTCGTTTAATGGCAAAATACCCGTTTGAAAAAACCAAGGATGGAGAGGTGGCCAGCGGAGCCGAGCTGCACCACTATTGGCTTGAGGATATCCGCAAGCTGTTCTTCCTGATGCTCGATCGCTTTGGTGATTTCGATACAGCCGGATCCAGCTATAACTACTGGCGCATTGGTTTTGCCTATACGCAGGGCACAACTGTTTACTACAAAGAGAAGCCCTACGTTTGCCTGGCCAATCACACCAGCAGCTTATCGAATGCCCCGGACCTGGACGCCGACCGGTGGGAGCTGGTCACCGTCATCGAGTCGCCTCGAGATTTCGCGTACTGGCAGGCAGGCATCAGCTATAAGGCCGGCCAGACGGTAACCTATCTGGCAGCCTATTACGTTTGCCTGGCCAATCATACCTCTGCAGAGAGCAACGCTCCCACGATCGATGCGACCAAGTGGGATGAACTTTCAGATAATCCAGAGCTAATGCCCTGGTGCAGCGGCAGGCTTGAGCAGGTTCTCTACATTGAAGAGGATGCCGCCGGCGTTGAGATCGATGCGACCGGGACCAAGTACATCGGCGCTGCTGCCAACACGGATCCGCGTAAGGCGAACTGTTACGGCCTGGGCGGCACGTTCGATGGGGAAAAATGGCTTGAGCACTGGGGATCCGGGCAGAAGTATTTCTGGACCGTTGGCCAGAACTCCGGGCGGGGCTTTGATACGCTCAATCATATTGTCGGATCTAACTTTGGCAGCAATGGCGACGTGGACGGTTTCTTCTATGACGCGGCGGGTCCGTGTATCTGGTACAACGGCGACTGGTCCAGCGCCTACAATATCACTGCTCAGACTGAAACGACGATCGCCGTGGCGTACTCGGCCTCCAGGGCAGCAGATTTTCAGGTAGGGATGCCGATTCGCATGGCCAACTGCGGTACCAATACGGGCGTGTACAGGATCCTAAGCTTCGTGATCGATGGCGGAAGCGTTGTGATCACGCTGGCTGACCAGGATGATGTTGCCTGCTCGATCGATCCGGACCAGGACATGGGCACGGTCAACTGCGATTTCGGAGGCGACTACTTTAGCTGCGCCAAGTTCTGGTTCTGGGGCTCGCCCACTGCGACCACAGGCAATATCGTCAATAGCCCCTTCTCTCTGCCTCCGCGCGGCGGCAAGTGGGCTAAGAGCAAGCTGAACGGCTGGGCCAGGTCCTACATTCCAAACCGCTATTATCACTGGGACCGCAATGGCGAGAGGTATTTCTGCGGCGAGGCGGGCGACGTGGGCAGCTATTCGGATCGTACGCTGGTCAAGACGTGCATTGTGGTTCCGCTCTACACGCTGCTTCCCAGGCAAACGGATCCGAAGGAACAAAAGCCGCCGATCATCTTTGAGGACACCGGCCGGGTCCAGTGGCGCTATGGCGACAAGGTGGAGCTGGCCAAGGAGATCTTCACGGGACCAGAGACCTTAATGCCTGCTTATGCAGGCATTGAACGCGCTGAGCAATCTAACAGCGGCGTCAACTATCCCTATTCGCATGACAGCAATTATACGACGCACGAGATGACCAGGACCGATATCGGCGGGGAACTGTTCGAAAGGATCGTGCCGTTCCTGGAATCCACGGAATGGTGGATCTTCAGCGGCCAGGCGACGATCAGCAATACCGCCCCGGAGACGGTTGGCCATGCCTCCATGCAGCAGAGCTATCAGAATATGATTATGTGGCTCATCAGCCGATTCGAGACGCAGATCGTGCTCGAGGTGGATGCCGTTTATAAATACAACTTTATCAAGCGAATGAACTGTATTAACCAGACGGCCTATACCGTCAATGACTATGATGTGGCGGTTCCAAAGTTCCCGTCCGTCGCTGCCATCAATGATCCCTGCTGGGGCTGCAATGGCAGTGGCTTTGAGCTGCTCTTAAAGAAGATCGGTTCGTTCGATTGGTGGCTGGACGTGTCGACTCCATACACGCCCGTTGACGTGCTCAATTACCGGGTGAAGAATAACACCAAGCGAAAGGAACTGGTCTACATTAACCAGGAGCCGTACCTACGGGATCTGCCGCCGATCTGGCGTGATTCCCAGATCCAGGCCTGGATGAACACCAACGAGATCAGCTCGTATCCGGCTAACATGGTGGTCTCGTATAACGGCAGCTACTATAAACGGAATGCCGTCGGCAATGAAGCAACGTGGACGGCTGCGCGATGGACCCAAGTGAACATCGCTGACTATCGCCTGATCGATGAGGATGATTGGTATCTGCCGCTAAGCAAGGGCACTTGGCGCAGGACCTGGAAGTATGGTCTGGGCCGGATCCCAGGCGTGATCTACATGAAAGGAACGCTTAACCCTGAAGGCAGCGATTACACGGCCGGCTCGACCAACGGCGGCGGATCCTCGGCGGACTATCCTTCAGGGGTTCAATCGGGAGCCTGGATGTATCCGGTGCCTCCCTTTGTGCATTGTGATGACGGGCTGGGCGGCGTGTGGTCTGAATACAGTCAAAGCTCCCTGGCCAGCGGTGTCGTTTCTCCTTATTTCCATTCGATCTATCCATGGCCTGTTCACAAAACCGACGCCATCGAGCAGAAGTACTCGACGTTCCTCAAGGGGCACTACAATACGGACAGTGGCCTCTATGAAACCTATACGACGGCGGAGCTGGATGCGATTCGCTATGGACTGCGCAGCCACTCCTGTGCGATCACAGCCGTGGATGGCAGCAAGGTCACAGTGGATCAATCGGTTTATGATAACTGCACGGCCGGCTTCTGTGTCTATGTGATCGACTCGGGCGATACGCACCATGAGACTTTTGTCGAGCGAAAGGAAAGGACCGGCACTGAAGGCAATCATACTTATGATCTGTATTTGACCGATGCGATCGCCAACGCCGACGAGATCTATTATGACGATGATATCTGCTCGCACCATGATCCGGCTGACATCATCGATGGCGTTAAGTGTTATGAGATCAAAGCTGAGATGATCCTGGACCTCCGGGAAGTCTTTGATTTCATGGACACGGTGTTCTTCCCTGAGCAGGCTTATTTGAATATCTTCACGGATGCACCGCATTATACGACGTTCGTCGCGACGCAGGTATCACGCTTTGGCGATAGGCTAGGCCTGGAGGAGGTATTCGATAATAATCTGGGAGATTACCGGGACGTGGTTCCTCCGTGGGTGCATTTCAATGACCAATCCATGAAGGATTATCTGGCTGCCTTTGATAAGGAATTTATCCGCACTAAGCTGGCCTATGGTTTTCCGTTCGCCGGCGGCGATCTGATCGCTCTGCCCTGGGCGGCGCGGACGTACAACACGGGCGACAAAGCCACTCGCGGCGATGGCACGAATAAATACGTCTGCGTGTGCCGCAAGGATAACGTGACAAGCGATCCTTTGGTATCTATCCAAACTGGATTTTACTGGGAAGAGCACAAGGATCTGGATTGGGACTTTTATCGCTACCACGAATTCGAGGAGGAGAATACAGGCGGCCAGACGCCGCTGATCACGGAGATATCCGATAGCGACGGAGGCCTGATTAAAACCACGATACCGATCTGGAATCTGTACCGAGGACTTAACTTCTACCGCCAGCAGAAGAGCGGCTATTACGTTAACGTCCAGGGCGTTATATCCTTTGGCTGTGCCGCAATCCATTATGCCAAGATGCATCCGAAGTTCAACGGCTGCAAAATCCGGGTTACATTAATGGCTGCCAGCGTGCACTACGGCAGCATCGGAAGCCCGCCTCCTGGCTGGAAGGCCGCCACGCTGGTCAGTGAAAACTTTGAGGTGGCTACAGGCGGGCCTTACGCCCTCGACGTGGAATACAATGAAGAGTATGGCGGATATGTATATAAAGAAGCAGTGTTCAAGAAGATCACTCTGGACGTGGCGATCAGTGAGAGCAATCGGTATGTGCCGATCTTCGTTCGTCCTGACCAGGATTATACCGTCACGACAGGGCCGGTTTATCAGTGGCGGGGCAATGTCTACATGGGCATGTTCGCAGCGGTGCCGCCGATCGTGGAGCAGGATTATTACAACTACCCGCGAGATCTATTTAACCGCGACTACACCAGGGCGATGCTCAAGCCTTCAGATCCCAGGACGGACATCGAGCCGCCGCAGCCGGATCCTCCGAGCGTTCTATTATCGCAGCTTTATGATGCCAACGCCAAGCACAAGGGCTATGATGTGGTATCCCCAACCGCCGATAACGACCTGTACCTGAAGTGCCGCTGCACTGTCCTGGAGGACTATGAAGGCTCGGCGGTTACATACGAGTGGAAGATTGTCAAGATCGCGGACGGCTCCTTATTTAAGAGCCTGGATGACACGCTGACCAATCAGCTATTTGCCAAGATCAGCGGTCAGTTTGATGGGGACGCGTTCTATGCGGATCTATTGGCTGCTGAGATTGGATCGCTAAGTGAATTGGGCGTGCAGGCCAGGGGCAAGGACGCCAATAACAACTGCACTGAATGGTCAGAGCCTGTTGCCCTTGAGGTGCCTAATTCCACTATCCCGCTGCTGCCGCAATTTGAGGTGGAGCCCTACATCGATCCCGTTCCGAACAAGGTCAAGTTTACTGTCAAGCTTGCCTATGCATCGGATGGATCCACCGTGCAGTACAGGGCTGCCCTCCGCGATCCGGTGACACATTCGCCTGGCACGCCCACTGCTCTGCAGAGCGGGCGGTCCTTTGAGCTGGCGTATACGGACGTGAATAGTAAGTTCATGATCCAGGTGGCTGCGGTAGGCGATACGACTGTGTATTCGAACTGGGCTACCCAATCGGGTGGCCTCTAATAATAGTAGATTAAACCGTATTTAAGGAAAGTTTAAGAATCTTATAAATAAAATGACCGCCAACGGCCGTAACGGGGCCGGGCGGTCATTTTATGCGCAGTGGTCGTGTGCCATATTCATGCGCAAAATGCCATATTGCATTGCGCCCTACAATTTGGTCCCATAACCTCCGCCCTTCTTGGCCGGCAGGCAAAAATGTGAATTTTTTTGCATATCCCTACATCTTGTGGGTTCGCCAGGTATTCCATTTTGACAGGTCAACTGAAAAGATGGATAGTCTGCACAAACTCTGAGGGCTGTTTTCAGCCCAAAAACTTGCCGAATTGCCTCAAAATTAACGCAACTTCCTATCTTGGCGAGACTTAAAAGAAAATCCAAAAAATGTAAAGAAATACAAATCCCCCTGACGATACCAGTAGTGTAACGGGCGGTAAAGCCCGAAAAAGCCCGATAAGCTTCATACTACATATTGTGGCTCCTGTCAGAAAATCGGGCCCGAAAAGTTCAGCTACCTCATAGGGACTCGAGGCAATCGACAACAAGAGGCGTCATCGGCCCTGGCCGGTAACGCTGGGCGGCAGTTTGAAGCAGGATGTTTTCACGTGCCGACCATGCTCTCAGGTGCATTATGGACACTCCAGAAAGAACAGAAGACACGATGGTTAACCGCTGGCTCCACATGAACGGCCGCGGGGTTGGGGCCAACGAGCCCGAAGAAGGCAGCGAGTTTTCCGTTGACCAGTTCTTCGAAAGCATCGAAGCCAACCCTCTCGGAAGACTGCTCAAGATCATCTCCGGTCTTCCTGAAATGCGCGCCGAAAAGCTCGAGATCGCCCGCAGACATTTGCAGCAGCCTGAGAGCGAACTGGATGCTGAGATGGATGCGGCGATCGACAAAGTGCTTGAGGAATTGATTTCAGAATAGCGAAATAACCGCTTTCTTCCTGTTTGGCCGTCTATCGCGGGATACGGCTTTGTGATAAACTCCGGCAGCGCTGCTTCTTATTCGTCTGGCGCGAATTCATCATCATCCAATTCAATCGGCTTGTAGCCCGGCTGTTTGGATTTTTCATATTCCGTGCTGAACGCCTCGATGATCCGTTCCTGGATGCGTTTGCGGCAGCCCGCGTTGATCGGGTGGGCAATATCGGCATGCAGTTTCATGCGTCCCTGCACATCCTGTTTGATGCGGTTTTCCATCAGCCGCGCGCCGCAGTTGCTGCAGAACTTCGAGCGAAGATGGTTCTTCCCTCCGCACTTGCTGCAATGATCGCTCATCTTGCGCGACGGCATCGCCACAAATAACCCGCCCGCCCCTTCGATGATCTTGATGTCCCGGATCACGAACTCGTTATCGAGCGTCATTGAGCAGAACGCTTTGAGTCGATCATCTTGGTTCGCTACGATTTTGACTCGGACCTCGCTGATCTCCATGTCTGCCTCGTGCTAAAACATTACCAGCTATTGTTGTTGATGAACCTGCTCTCGCAGTTGAACTCCTTTTTCAGTCGCTCCTGCAGGCGCAGAAGCCGTGCGTTCATTTCGTCAGCCAGCACATAGACAGCCGAGCCGCTGCCGCTAAGGCATACGCTTAATCCGGTCTCCTTTTTGCATACGTCTTTCAGCCGCTTTAATTCCGGGTGCAGCCGAAAACAGCTCGTTTCCAGCATATTTGCGCATATTCTTGCTAGAGAATCAAGATTCTTTTTCGACAGAAGGGGCATTATTTGCCCGGAAAGCTTGGAATAAAGCTTAGAATCATGGTGGTAATTTGCGTAAACACCTTTAGTCGCTACACTTATATCAGGAACACAAATCAGGGCCGAGAATTTAAATATTTTCTCAATTTTTTCGATTTTCTCGCCTCTTCCGGTACAAAAAGCAAGAGGTCCGCCGAGAAAGAAATTCACGTCGCTTCCGAGTTGGGAGCAGACTTCATGCAGCGTGCGGTCGGTTTGACCGAGTTTCGCAAAGCGGTTTAACGCCATAACAGCCGCGGCAGCGTCACTGCTGGCGCTGCCCAGCCCCGTTCCGGCGGGAATGTTCTTCGTAAGCGTTACTTTTAACGGTACCCGTCTGCCCGCTCGCTCAAAAAGCATCTCGCATGCCCGCCATATAAGGTTTTCCGGACCCTCCGGCGCCCAGCAGTTTCCCCGGCAAACCAGTTCGATCCCTTCCTTCCTGCCTTTCTCAAACAGCAGTTCGTCGTACCAGTTGATCTTGGCCATCACAGTTTCAATCCCGTGATAGCCATCGGGCCGTTTGCCCGTAATCAAAAGACACAGGTTCAGCTTTGCCGGCGCCCGCACCAGCAGCCCCGCTTCGCTCTCTTCGAACTGCTCCAATATCGCGATCATAAACTCCTGTTTGCAGAATTCTTGACTTTACAGGTTCTACAATATATCATCCTGTCCCGTCGAGATTCAATGTTTTTATAAAGGACTGATCATGTCAGAAGCAGACGGCTCAAATAACGCGCCAGTGCCCAGGTGGCACCTGCATCGTCGTCTCTACAACTGGGTCATTCATTTCGCCCAGACGCCTCACGGCGAACGCGCGCTCTTCGTGCTCAGCTTCGCCGAATCGAGTTTCTTTCCTATCCCGCCGGACGTGCTGCTGGCTCCCCTGACGCTTGGCGCCCCCAGGAAATGGTTCCGCTTCGCCCTGCTCTGTTCGATTGCCTCCGTGCTGGGCGGCATTGCCGGTTATCTTATCGGAATTTTTCTGTGGACGGCTGTCGGCGGCGTCTTCCACAGGTATGTTCCGGGATTTGCATACGACCAGCTCGTTTTTAAGGATGGAACAGAGACGATGGGCACGTTTTCGGCCGTTCAAGTCAGTTCCACGATGTTCAATAGTGAACTGATGTATCCTATCGAATTCACTCCAGCTCCAGGCCAACCCATCCCGCTCAATTTTAGTTCAGGTCCCGGTCCAATCACGGTGTCAGAAGACCAGGTTGCTGCTTTCAAAATTGAACCGTTCACAAAAGTCGGTTCACTGTATTCAAAGTACGATTGGATTATTGTGGCCATTGCTGGTTTTACACCCTTGCCGTATAAGGTAATCACAATAACCGCTGGGGTTTTCCGGATCAATTTTCTTGTTTTTATCATCGCCTCCGTGCTGAGCCGCTCGGCCCGTTTTTTCCTCGTGGCCGGGCTTTTTGGCTGGAAGGGCGAACAGATCCGTCCTTTTATTGAAAAATACTTCAACTGGTTCTCGCTGGCGTTCGTAGCATTGCTCATCGGAGGCTTTGCCGTTCTCAAACTCCTCCATCATTAGCAGCTTGAAGCCATGAATGAAGCGCAGAAGAAAATATTGTTGAAAGTCGCCAAGCAATCGGTCGAATCGGCCGTCGGCGGCGCGCGCATGCCGGATACGCACACGGACGACCCGGAACTGCTGGCCGAACGCGGCTGTTTCGTCACATTAAAAAACAATGACGAGCTGCGCGGCTGCATTGGCCAGTTCTCGCCGGAGGGCCCGCTGATTGAAATGGTGGCTCAAATGGCAGTCTCCTCTTCTACGTGCGACCCGCGTTTTCTAAGTCACTGCATTACAGTTGGCGAACTGCCCAAACTGGATATCGAGATCTCGGTCCTGTCACCCATGCGTAAAACTGACAACGCGCTGCGCGACCTTCGCCTGGGTACAGACGGCATCTATATCACCTGCGGACGCCGCTCCGGCTGCTTTCTACCGCAGGTCGCCACTGAAACCGGCTGGAGCAAAGAAGAGTTTCTCTCGTATTGCTGCGCCCATAAGGCCGGCCTGCCTCCGTTGTCGTGGAAAAACAATCCGGCGGCAGAGGTCTATCTGTTTTCCGCCGACGTCTTCGGCGCTCGCTGGGACGAGATCCAATGAATTTAAATACACGATTTTTTCTCTTTGTTCTAGGGCCCGCTCTGGGAGTCCTCCTTGGAGGCTGTCAGCCGGGCCAAAAAACAAGCCAGACGAATACCGCGGCAAATAATAAGCTGTCGCAAATGGCCGATTATCTTCGGGGCGAGCCCGCCGTCCGCTCGGTCGAGGAATGGAAAAATCCGTATGCCCCCGGCCTCTGCATCGCGACCACTCATTATGAGCTTTATACGACGCTGATCGAGCCGCTAATGCTCCGGCAGCTTCCGGCATTTCTGGAGTCGGCCTACGCAGCCTATCAAAATCAGCTCCCTGCCCCCATCGGGGCGGGTCAGCCGCTCAAAACTTACTTCTTCAGCGATCGGGCCCAGTGGGAACAATATACGCGCGACACCGCCGGAACCGACGCCGAGGTTTACCTGCAGATCGTCAAAGGCGCTTATACCCTCAACGGCACCGTCGTTGCCTACAATATCGGCCGTAAGCAGTCTTTTGCCGTCATCGGCCATGAAGGTTGGCACCAGTTCGATCAGCGGCTGTTCGTCTATCGCCTGCCAAGCTGGCTGGATGAGGGCATCGCCACCCTTTTTGAAACCTGCTCCTATACGCAGGGCAAGTTTGTCTTCGAACCGCAGCGGAATCTGATGCGGCTTGGCGCCCTGCGGCAGACTGTCCTGGAAAACCGTCTGCTGCCTTTGCGCGAATTGATCGCGCTCAACCCGGGCCAATTGCTCGAAGGATCCGACGATGCCATCTTGTCCTTCTATGCACAGAATTACGCACTCGTGCGTTTCCTGCGCGAGAATAATTACGGGGTCCGACTGGCAAGTTATCGACGCCTCTTGCAGGGCGGCGCCGGCGGAAGCTGGCCGCTGCACGGCGATTATGCCGCCATGGCCGCCGACCGCACCCGCAGCCTCACCGTCGGCTGGAACATGCAGGTCTCGCCGGCCTTGTTCACTTGCTATATTGATCCCGACCTGGACCGGCTTAACGCCGAGTACCGCGCCTACTGCGCCAAACTCGTCTATCACGTGCGAATCGCACCATAAGAAATATTTGCCGCAGAGCACACGGAGAACACCGAGATTTTTTTTTCTGAGACCTCTGTGAACTCTATGGCAAAGATGCGAATTATGAAAATGCAGCAATCTCAGTTTATATTGGCGTCTGCATCTCCCCGGCGTAAACAACTGTTAATTCAGGCAGGTTACATCTTCGACATTGTTCCCTCAACTGTTGACGAGTCCGCCTTCGACAGCCAAAACGTCACCCCCGAACAGTACGCCAGGCGCCTCGCTCTCGCCAAGGCGCAGGACGTTGCTGTGTTATTCTCCAACGCCCCCGTTGTCGGCTCAGACACCGTCGTCGATCTCGACGGCGAAATCATCGGCAAACCCGAGGATGCCGCCCACGCCGAATTGATTACCCGTAAGCTCTTCAGCAAACCCCACAAGGTGATCAGCGGCCTGGCTGTTATCTGGATTGAGAAGAATGTCGAGATCGTTCGCGCCGACACCACCGTCGTCTATCCCCGCAAGCTCACTGAGCCCCAGATCGCCGAACACATCCGGCAGGGCGACTGGCAGGGCAAGGCCGGCGCCTACGGCATCCAGGAGACCGGCGACGAATTCGTCGATCATATCGAAGGCTCCTTCACCAACGTCATGGGCCTGCCGATGGAATTGCTCGAGCACCTCCTGGCCACTCTCGGCATTCACCCAAACAAAAAGCCCGATCTGCGTTAACAGATCGGGCTTGCCTATTCGAGCATGGAGCGTAAGTGACATGATGCGGTCATTGGGTGGCACGGTCAAGCTCCGCTTGGCCGTGGCGTTTGCTCTGGGGTGGCACGGTCAAGCTCGGCTTGGCCGTGGCGGATAGCCGCTGATTATCCCTTATTCAATGGTTTCCGCCTTCGGTTCTATCTTGACCATATCTTCGTATTCCATCTCCACCGAACTGAGGTCGCCGAAGATCACCTTGTACTTGCCGTTGTCCAGTTTCCATCGCAGCAGCACCGCATCCGCATTCTCCGGCGAAACTCGGTCACCATAGTACACTGGGTCTTTCTTTTCTGCATGCAGTTGTCCGTAGAACATCAATAAGGAATCAAATGGAGCCGTCAATTCTCTTCTGTCCTGGCTTGACATATTCGCCAATGAATTTGGGTCAACACTGTTTTTAATGGTGTTGTTCACTTCCTCTATAAATTCATTGAGTCCCATGATTGTGGGAAAATGTCCCGTTAATTCTGCAAATTTGCGTAACCCTCCAATAGCAGCCTTTTCATCAAACTTGAATAATTGGATTGTATCATGCAATATAAAATCGGAAGGGATGAAGGGAGTAAATGTAGATTCGTCCATGTTTACATTCCACTGAAAATCGTAACTTACAGTATGAATCGTAATTCTTTTATTCTCCGCACTGTTCTCATCTAAGATGCTGTCTTCCTTTTCTATCCGCACCGGATACAATGTTCTTATATCCACCCAAATTCGCAGAAGGATTGTTTCGCTTCCGCTTATTTTGGGATCATTGGATTCAAACCCTTCAACGTCCACGCCATCAATATCGGATTTGCCGAGAGATTTATGTTTGCCATCTATCATGCGCTGAACTAACTCTCTTGGATCCGGCATAAAACGGTCGATGATTGAATACTGCTCCTCGTCGGCTTTGATTTCAATATACTGTTTTTCCTTTAGCAATACAGAAATCATTCTTTTTTGCCTGGGCAAGGTGTATTCGATATGCGAAAGTTCGTTGTTGATGTACGATTCTCTCTTGATTCCGTAACGTTTTGAAAGCCACAGTATCTCTTCGCGTGGAGCGGATTCTGCGGGTATAAACGTCTTGGTTCGGTATTTAATTGTCTCTGCCCGCAGAACTTTATCGTACACATCCGCCATCGCGATGCCCTGCCGGCTTGAATTAAATAAAAACAGCATGGAAATACCGATGATGATCATCGCCGCAGCCGCAAATCTGCTGAGAGGTTTCATTTTAAGTATCCCTTCCACAAAGGGATTGGTTCTGGTTTGTTGTTCGATCCGTTCCAGCGTCTGCCGGATCAGATCCTCCGACGGTCCCTGCATGCGCTCTGTCTGCCTGCGAAGGGCCTCGACAGCTTGTTCGAGAATATCTTTCGGTTCATTCTTCACGGGCAGCCTCCCGTTCATACTCTGCGGCAACGGGTTTAAGAACCTGCCGCAGTTTCTCTCGTGCACGATTAATCAAAGCACCCACGTGGTTTTCCCGGATGTGCATGTGTTCGGCGATTTGACGGTAGCTTAATTCTTCGAACACCTGCAGCGCGAACGCCTCGGCCTGCATCGACGGCAGCATCGAAAGACCCCTTCGCAGCGAAGCCGCCAGCTCGCCGCTCGTCAGCGGCTCCGATGGGTCATGCAATTCGGCGCAGGCCGACTGGCAATCACAAGTGTCCATCGAACACGATGGGTGCCTTCGGCGATGACGCAGGCAGTCGATTCCGCACCGCGTCTCCGTCAGGTTCAGAAAGCCCGCCATGTTCACAATGGACTTTCGCCGCGACGCCTTCACCGCTTTCAGAAACACCTCCTGAAAGCAGTCCGAAGCGTCCGCCTCGTTGCCCACGATCCGGAAAACCGTCTCCAGACCGCCGGGCCGTACTCTTCAATTATCGCCTTCCAGTCCGCCAACCGCGTTCCTCAGGTAGTCTCGAATTTCGCTGCCGTCACCTTAATGACGCATTATAGTAGCATTGCCTTACATCAAAAACCAGATAACTTGTTTAATACCGGCTTGGTTATGGAACGCAGGCATCCTGCCGCTGTATTCAAGACGAGTACCTTCAGGCACACAAGGATGATAATAACCTGTTTAAGGCACGCGACTTAACGTCCATTTTAAGCCGTCGAAAACTAATTTAAAAAGACTATTGACTTTAAAGTCAATAATGCTATACTTATCAATCATGAAAACACAAAAGACAGCTTATCAGCGGGTTCAATTGGACGGCGTTTGGTACGTCATTATCAAAGAAGAGGAATTTCGCGCTTTAACCGAGCCACGGAAACCAGGAGGAAAGAACGACGCCCTGGATGCCATGGATATCAGCGGGCAGCGACTGGCCGACCGCCTGCTTCGGCGGCGTCAGCAGGCGAACCTGACGCAAAAGGATCTCGCGGCACTCGCGGGCGTACGCGTCGAAACTCTCAACCGCATCGAAAGGGGCCGCACAACCCCTGATTTTAAAACCATTCGAAAACTGGTAAATGCAATGAACGAATACAACGACAATAAAGGAGTGAAAACATGACCACACAAATGGCCGAAACGCTGCAGCAGCGAGTTATTGAACTGGCCGCAAAGCAGGTGGATATTCCATCTGAACGGGTCCGACTGGATTCTCAATTCGTAGCCGACCTGGGGTATGACAGCCTCGATCAGGTTGAATTCATGATGAATGTGGAAGATGAATTCGATATCATTGTCCCTGACGAAATAGCTCAATCAGTTACCACGGTGCGCCAGGCTGTTGAGACCATACAGAAACGGCTTTGCTCTTAAACTAAACGAATAATGTCACGCACGCGCAATCAAAAAAGCCGGCCCAAACGGACCGGCTTTGGTTAATGGAACGCAGGCATCTTGCCTGCGCTGTATTCGGAGCCGGCTGTAAGCCCGCGTTTCCTTACAGCCCGCCGAAGATCGTCCATCGTCCCGGCTGATTATACACCGACCGCACGACCGACACGGCCGCTTCATCGTCGGTCATTGCCCCGCTAAAATGCGACCGAAAAACTTTTCTATTCCGACGATTTTTCATCTTTTAAGAACAATCGTGCTGGCCTTTTCTAATGCTGCGGCGCAGCCGCTCGACTAAAAAAATCGGTACTCCGCAGACTATGATGATGTAGGGGTTTGCAAAATATAGCTCAAGTCCTTATAAGCTATTGATTTAGGCGAATCAAACTTATAGAGGTGCTTGAGCTGTGAATGTATTGGGTCTTGAGGCGTTATTTTCATGTAA
>JAJFTK010000097.1 GCA_021372945.1 Planctomycetaceae bacterium
ACAGCCTTGCCGGAATCTTTTTACGGCGTCTTCAATCCATTCGCTGTCGCTTTGCATAATATAATCCCTTTCAAAAATGAGTATTTGAAAGCGGTTATATCCTATCCGCAAGTCTGGCGCCACCTTTTTTTGCTACACCCAGGCAAGATGCCGGTGATACGCGCATAAAAAAAGGCCTGAACGAGTCAGGCCTTTTGCTTTTATATTGGCTTAAAGCCACGGCTGGGCGGCCAGATCATAGCTGACGATCTCCTCGGGCTTGAAATACAGGCCGATTTCATAAGCAGCCGTCTCCGGGCTGTCGGAGCCGTGCACGAGGTTGAGCCCTTTGCTTCCGGCAAAATCCCCGCGGATGGTTCCTGGTTCGGCTTCATTGCCGAAGGTCTTGCCCATGAGCTTTCGTGTCATCGTAATGACGTTATCGGCTTCAAGGACCATCACCAACACGGGACCTGAGGACAAGTACTTGACCGCCGCTTGAAAGAAGGGCTTGCCTTCATGCACGGCGTAGTGCCTGCGGGCCAGGGGCTCACAGATCCGCATGAATTTAGCGGCTGCGATCTTCAACCCCTTTTCCTCGAAGCGCGACACAACACGGCCGAGAAGCTGACGCTGCACGGCATCGGGTTTAAGAATGATCAGCGTCCGCTCGGTCATTGGTTGGCAGGGGCAGGCGCTGGCGCGGCTGAAAACGACGCCGGGGCCGCCGGAGGATTGGCAACATTGGCGCCGGGGATAATGAAGATCTCTACGCGACGGTTAACCGGGTTGCCGCCTTTGTTGGCCTTGTTGGGTTCAAGCGGGCGATATTCGCCGTAGCCTTTGACGGCCAATCGCTGCGGGGCGACACCGTTCTTCGAAAGCAGGTCTTCGACGCTGATGGCCCGGTGGACGGAAAGATGCCAGTTCGTCGGGTGCTTCAGCATGGTCACGGCCCGACGGATCGGGGCGTCGTCGGTGTGTCCGACGATCACCAGGTCAAACGAACTGCCTTCCTGGCTGTTCATAATACCCGCCAGGGCCTTGATGGCCGGGATCTTGTCGGTCTTGATCTCGTCGCTTCCAAGATCGAACAGCAGATCGCTCTTGAATTTCAGGGAGCCGGTTTCCGGGTCAAAGGTGACCATGTCGTTGTTCCTGGCGAACTCCTGGAGCATCGTATTCATCTCCGGAGGCAGCGGCGTTCCGCCCTGCAGGAGCTGTTCCTGCATCTTGGCGATCAGGGCCTTCTTGGCTTCGATATCGGCTTCGAGAGCGGCGATCGTGGCATCGCGAGCGCCAAGATCGGCCCCGCTGCGGCCGGTTAGCGAATCGAGATCCTGCTGGTATTTCTGAAGCTGGCCGCTGCAAATCCCCAGTTCGTTTTCCAACTCATCAATGCGCTGCTGCTGAAGCCTGTTTTGCGCCTTCATGTCCTCCAGTTTTTGGGGGCAGTCGCATCCGACCATCAGGACCATTGCCCCAATCCCCAAAACCAATAGCAAACTCTTGCTCCGACTCATCACAATTCCCTTTCAGAAAGGTCCAATCCCTTATTTTTTAAAAAGACACAAACTTTATTATTTCGGCAAATGCCGAGTTGCGGCATAAATCTGTTATTTCCCTTTTTTCTTCGGTTTTTCCTTTTTTGGGGCTTTTTCTTTTTTGACCTTGGCGACCGCCGGAGCGCTGCTTTCTCTGCCCATGAAGGCGGAAAACAGAAGCATCAGCAGCAGCAATACAATCAAACCGCCCACAAAGTACCAGATGGCCCCGATATCGGCAATTTTCATTTCCATCAAGGGTTTGAGAATGGACGGCACGACGCCTTGAATGGCTGAAGCCATCACGATAGCGGCCAAAACCAGAGCGAGCATAGGCAAGAACATGGCTACGCCATAGATATTGGTCCTTGGATCGATGGGCGCAACGGCTACCATTTGGGCGCCGGCAGGCATCAAAACGGGCCCGGCGACGGTTTGCGTCAGCGGTTCCGGCGTCAGGGCGGAGACCGGCTGCGGCTGTTCGGAGCCGACCAGGTTGTCCTCATCCATCAGACCAATACCCTGCTCGCCGGGCGTTTCGGCTTCCGCGGCGGCGCCTACCTCGGCCGCGCTCGGAAGAATGTCATCCAGAACCGCGCCGAGGGACGTATCATCGGCCTGCAGGGACAGGTCCAAGAGCCCCGAACCGCTGCCAAAACTCTCAAGATTGGAGTCGGCATCGAGACTTTCGATCTCTTCGGCTGCCGGAGCTTCTTCCATCTGCAGTTCCGGAACGTCATTGTCGGCCTTGGTTTCGGCCTTGCTGTCCTCGGTCAGCTTGTAGGCATCATCCGTTCCGCTTAGAATATTGATCCCGACCGTTCCGACGTTGGTATCGGCCATGTTCAGATCGCCCATCTGGCTAAGACCAAAACCCCCTTCGCTTGGAGGCGTGGAAGACTCATCGATCTCGAGGTCATCGGCTTTGGCCTTGGCTATTCCGGAGGATTCATCGGGTTCCAGCTTGATCTCGCCTGTCTCTTCCAGTTTGAGGTCCAGTTCGGTTCCCTCTTCCAGGCTGATCCCTGCCGAGGATATGTCCAAACCAACGATCTCCTGCGAAAGGTTATCAACGTCTTCGACTTTGAAAACAGGTTTTCCGGAATCCAAATACTGCCGCAATTCGCCTTTTTTAACGAGGCCCTGGACTTCCTGCTCCGTTTTACGGAGTTTTTCCATGACTTCCTGCATGTTGTAGTAATTGGCCATATCTTTCTCACTTATCTTGGATTAATAAGTCCTGTCCGGCGGATTCGCCGGTAATTACTGTAAATCGCGCAAACACCCGACTTTACATCTAGCAAACGAGAATTATAGCGTACATGGACGGGATTGAAAAGCATTTTTTGCCCGATCCGGCGTCAGTTTTTTGAGGATGCAGGGCCAATCGCATCAAGTTTGCCGGTCCTGTGGTGATATTTGATTAAAGCTGCAGATGAAATACCGTCGTATCGGCACGGTTTTTTAAGGTATCTTTCGGAGGTACGAATGCGGTCTTGGCAACATCAACGTCGGCAGCGGCAGTACAGTTGCGCCGGCTATGTGTTGACCTGGGACCGCAAACTCTGCGCCGCAAAATTATGAATGTTCAAACTGTTGAACAGCGCCGGAAGCAGGATGCCAAAAGGACAAAAAAAAAGGAGGCTCCAAATGTGGATGAGGAGCCTTCCTTCGTTGCCGCAATAGCAAGGTTGTTAAGTTATTTCTTTTTTGCGGTCTTCTTCTTTGTGGCTTTCTTCTTTGTGGCTTTCTTCTTCGGAGCAGCCTTCTTAGCGGCTTTCTTCTTCGGAGCAGCCTTCTTCTTTGCGGCTTTCTTTGCCATGACGTTGTCACCTCCCTTCATACATTAAAAGTAAGTTACCTTACAGGTTACATTCCATTACGAAAGATTATATGTAAGTTATCGACAAAAGTCATCAAGCATTAACAGAAAAAATTGCATTTTCAGTGTGAGCAAGGCGGTTTAGATCGAGATTGGCTGACGTTCGACGCGGGGCGCAGGCGTGATCGATCCAACAAATCAGCATCGAAAAGAGCCGCCGGCGGCATTCCTATTTTGCAGGCAAACACCGGTTTGGCTGAATTATAACAGAGTTTCGGTTTTGCACGGGTTAACCGCACGATGCGGCAGCAAAGACGGATAGAATCAATGCAACGAAAAAAATGCGCGCGCGAAAAAATTTCCAAAAAAAAATAAAAAAATTTGAAAAAAGACCATGACATTCTATACTTTTCAAAACAATCTCACAATTTTGTTGTGACATAAATGATGAAAGAGATCACGAGAATCATTCTCTTCGGAGGCACGTTCGATCCGATCCACAGGGGGCACCTGGGCGTTGCGCAGCATGCGCTGCATGCGCTGCGCGGCGATCGACTGGTGTTTGTGCCCGCCCGTCAAAGTCCGCACAAGCGCATGCCGCATGCCGGCGGCGACGATCGCATGGCGATGATCCTGTGTGCGATCCGCGAGCTTGAGAATATTTTCGTCAGCGACTGTGAACTGCAGCGCAGCGGTCCAAGTTATACGATTGAAACGATACGACATTTTCGGCGGCAGTGGGGAGAGGACGCGGCGATCTACTGGCTGATCGGCGCCGACCAGCTTGCGGACCTGCCGAAGTGGTACCGCATCGATGAGCTGCTCCAGAGCTGTCATCTCAGCACGATGGTGCGCGCCGGTTACGCCGCCCCGGAAATGGATTCGCTTGGAGGTATTTTTTCCGAGCAGGCGATCGAGCAGCTCAAGCGAGATACTATCGATACGCCGGCCATCCCGGTGAGCAGTACTCACATACGCGCAGAACTTGCACAGGGACGTATTCCGAAGGAGCAGCTTCCGCCCTGCGTGGCCGATTACATTGCGGCGCACGGCCTTTACGGAGTGCGGCCGTAGCCTTTGTCAAGTGCATGGTCAGGAAGCAACCCGCGTATATCCGGTTTTTGGTTGACACTGGGGGTTTGTTCCTTATAATAATGTATACGCTGTCGGTCTAACTGCAATATCTTTCGTAAGCCTATATTCAGCATATGCTTATGTAAGTAGCCACCGAGGCGAATGGAATTATTACGGAGATTATTCAATGAAGCGTACGCATTTGTGGAAGTGGGTAATTTTGTCCGGCCTGATGTGCATCTCAACTGTCCAAGCGGCAACCCTGGCGGAAAATTGGGATGATTTTTTGCATTATACGGCGATCGGCCGGTTTGAACTGGCGCAGAAGTATGGTCAGCAGATATTAGAAAGTCAACCTGACCCCAATGAGCTGCTGCAGCTGTCGGAACAAAATCCCCAGGGTTATCGTCTGCTGCTGCAAATGCAGGAACAAAGCGAACCTCTTCAGCAGGTGAGCAGCCAGATCCTGGCGCTTATTGAAAAGGGCCGCTACCTCCGCCGAACGGATCCCAAGATCATCGCGGCGGAGATCAATCGGCTCAGTACGACCATCCGGGGCAGGATCGCCGCTGAGGAGCGGCTGAAGAATTCAGGTGAATACGCAATTCCGCAAATGCTGGCGGCGCTGTCGGCCGAGGAACGCAAGAATGAATTCGCTTATATCACCGAGGCGCTTCCGAAGATCGGCAGGCCCGCGATCCGGCCGCTGACGGCGGCGCTGCAGACGGACAACGTGGCGCTGCAAGCCGAAATCGTGCGGGCCCTTGGCAAGATCGGGTATTTTGAGCCTCTGCCGTACCTGAAGCTTATTTTGGAAAAGAGTGATTCACAGGTGCTGCAAACGCAGGCTCAGAAAGCGATCGAACAGATCGACGCGGAGGCATTGAAGGTCCCGGCCGCGGAATTGTTCTTTTTATTAGCGGAGAAGTATTACAACCGAGATGACGCGGTGGCGCCGACTGCACAGCTTGATTTCGCCAATATCTGGTTCTGGGACGGCGAAAAGCAGGCCCTGATCCGGCAGGAGGTCAATAAGGAGTATTTTAATGAAATGATGGCCATGCGCTGCTGTGAATGGGCGCTCAAGGCCGATCCGGCGCTGGGCAAGGCGATCGGCTTATGGATCTCGGCGTTCTTCCGGGCCGAGTCGGTAGGGAAGCCGATGCCCGCTTACTTTGGGCCGGGCCACGCCGACGCGATGACGTATGCGACTACGATCGGACCGGAATACCTGCACCAGGCGCTGGACAGGGCCCTGCGGGACGAGAATGGTTACGTGGCGCTGGGCGTGGTCGAAGCGCTGGCCGTCAACGCCGGAGAGAAATCGCTTCTGTTCCGCATCGGGACCGAACAGCCCCTGGCCACGGCGCTGAGTTTTAAGGATCGCAAGGTACGCTACAGTGCCGCCATCGCGTTTGCGGAGGCAAACCCGGTCACCGAGTTTGTGGGAAGCGAACTGATCGTACAGAACCTTTCAGAGGCGGTGCTCCGTCAGGGGGCCGATGAACTGGGCAAAGACATCTCGCGGCAGTATGCGCTGCGGGCGGTACAGTCCATGGACAAGCTTGCAGTCGTTCGCAACAAGATCGTGAACCTGGCCGCCGCGATGCCGGCGCTGATCCAGGTGACCGGGCAGACCGAAGACGGCCAAATGCAGAAACTGGCGGCGGAGGTCTTGGCTTATTTGGAGAGCCCGGAAGCCCAGCGCGCGATCGCGACGATGGCTTTGTCTGAACAGAATCCCGTCGAGATCAGGATCGCGGCCTTTCAATCGCTGGCTAAGTCGGCCAAGATCAACGCGAACCTGCTGATGACCGAGCAGGTGGAGCAGATCTATCAACTGGTCAGTTCGACCGAGATCGACGCGGCCCTTAGGGGCTCGGCGGCGGGCGCGTATGGCGCGTTGAACCTGCCCAGCGAACAAGTCAAAAAACTGATCCTCGACCAGGCAAAATCATAGCGTTTCGCGATCGGCTCTTGGACCGACCAAGAGGCATCCGGGGGAAAGCTGCTTGTGATCGAGCGCAGGTGAAAGGATGGTATGGCTCGAAAAAAAAAGAGCACGCAAGTGGAGACCAGCTTTTACCGAGTGGCTTACCGCTGGATGGGGATCGGGTTTGAGTTTTCAGTGGTCATCGGAGGCTGTGCGTTCATCGGCCACCTGCTGGATCTTTATGTGGGGCCCAGCCCGGGCTGGATGATCATGGGGTTCTTTGTGGGGTTTGGCATTATGATGTACATAATCGTCAAGCGTGCCCAAACGACCGAGAAAGAACTGGAAGAGGAGGAGCGTCGCGATCAGGAAGATCAGGCTTGAGCAGGAAACGCAGAGGACATCCAGAACCATTTTTCATGCAGTTTCCCTGGTTGAGGGCGGCGGCTCTTTTGTGCGTATTCGGGTTTGTGTCTGTTTTTGTCTTTCGGTTAAGTGAAACCGGCGGCCCGGAGAGCCGACGCTCCTGCATGGCGGCGCTGGTGACCTGTCTTGCCGCCGGCATGCTGGCGGCCTACCCGATCGGCAGAGCGTGGGGGCATGGGCAGTTGTATATCGTACTGGCAGCGATGCTCGGCTCGGTAATTCGGTTGTTGATTGGGGCCGCGGGACTTGCTATAATTGCAGTTTTTACCCAACTGAATAAGAGTTGGTGCGTCTTTTATATTGGTGTGTACTATGTCCTTTTTTTGCTGATCGATGGGGTATTTGCCGCCTGGATGCTCCGTCACAGCGAACCGAAACCCTTCAAGGAAGAACAGCGTGTTGATCGGAAATGGTCAGATATGGCTGGCTAGCGCAAGCCCGCTGGAGGAAGTAACCAGCAAGGTCTTGTTTACGATCCGTGCCGGGTCGCTGGAGATCCCGTTTACCAACCACATGTTTGTGATCGGACTAACCGGCGTGATCCTGCTGACCGTGCTGCCGTTCTTTGTCCGCAAGCCGCAATTGATCCCGCGGGGGTTCTATAACGTGATCGAGACCATCTGCATCTTTCTGCGGGAGGATGTGGCGCGGCCATTTTTGAAGGACCGCACGGACCGGTATATCGGGGTGCTCTGGACGCTGTTCTTTTTTATCCTTGGGATGAACCTTCTTGGATTGGTGCCGCTGGGACAGGCCTTTTTCATTGTGTTCAAGGTTCCCCATATTGGCGGGGCGCCTACAGCCAATTTGTATGTGACCGGAGCGCTGGCGTTGTTCTCATTCCTGCTTTTTCATATCGCCGGCATGGTGGAAAAAGGGTTTTGGCACTATTTCGCAACGCTGTCTCCGAAAGTGCCGTGGCCCATGATGCCGTTCATGTTCGTGATGGAGCTGCTCAGCTCGTTTACGCGGACATTTTCATTGGCGATTCGACTATTTGCCAACATCTTCGCCGGCCACATGCTGCTGTCGGTGATCCTGGGCTTTATTGTGATCTTCAAGAACTACCTGGTGATCGGCCCGTCTCTTCTGACGGCCACCGCAATGAGCCTGCTGGAGATCTTTGTCGCTTTTCTGCAGGCCTATATTTTCGTTTTTTTAACGACGATCTTTCTCAGTTTCGCGATCAGCGAAGAACATGGATAAGGGGTTAACCGGAACGAATGCCGGCGTAAGGCCGACGGAATTTTAACACTTGTTTGGAGGTTTAAACAAATGCTGCAATTGGTTTGGATGGTACCTGTGCTTTTGGCGCAGGCGAGCGAGGCGGCCCCGCAAGCGGCTGCGGCCGCGGAACCGGGCCTGGGGATGCTGGCCAAGGGGCTGGGCGTACTTGGCGGCGTATTGGGCGCCGGTCTGATCGTGATTGGCTCGGCGCGCGGGATCGGCCAGTTGGCCGGAAGCGCAGTCGAGGCGATCGCCCGTCAGCCGGAAGCCGGCGGCCGTATCTTTACGACGATGATCATTGCGGCGGCCCTGATCGAAGGCGTGACGCTGTTTGCCCTGATCATCTGCCTGCTGGCTGTGTTCGGTTAACAACAACGTTCTGTGAAGGCATTTATGAAGATGCGCGGATTCCAATGGATCTTGTGGATCGGACTGACCGCTGTCGGGCTGTCGGCCAGAGCGGCCGCGGCCGCCGAAGAGGCCAAACCCAGTGTCTTTGAAGGCTATCTGGGCGAATCGATATGGGCGCTGCTGTGGTTTGGGATCCTGCTGGTGGTGCTGTGGAGATTTGCCTGGAAGCCATTGCTGAAGGGCTTGTCCGGCCGGCAGGAGTACATTGAAAGACAGATCACGGATGCCGAGAAGACGCGGTCCGATGCCAGCAAGGTGCTCGATGAGTACGGCGCCAAGCTGGCTGACGCCGAGCGGCAGGGCCGGGTCATCATCGCCGAGCGGGTGAAGGACGCCGAGAAGCAGGCGCTGGATGTCCACCAGAAAAACCAGTCTGATCTGGAAGCGATGAAATCGCGGGCCCAAGCTGAGCTGGATCGGGAAAAGATCGAGGCCGAGGAACAGTTGTGGGACCAGGCGGGAGATATTATCCTGCGGCTGGGCACGGAAGTGTTCGGCAAGAATCTCGGCGACGTCGAGAATCAGAAATTGATCGCCGAAGCGATCGCGCGCCTGCGGGACCGATCGGCAAAGTGACGGTGCATGGCTCGAAGCACGAAACATATCATTCACGAAATTTATAGCGACGTGATGTTCGAACTGGCGGAAGACGCCGGCATGATCGACCAGGTCATGGCCGATCTTTCGGCGGTGGGCCAGATCCTCGACGAGGAGCCGGAGTTCTTATCGCTGCTGACGCTGGGGCGTCTCAAAGAGGAAGAACGGACGGCGATGATCCGGCGCGTGTTTAGCGGCCGCATCAGCGGGCTGACGCTGGATTTTCTCTGCGTTTTGGCCCGGCGCAACCGCATGCATTTTCTCAATGGCATCGGGCAGCGTTATGAGGTGCTGCTTGACCAGCACCGGAACCTGCATCGCATTGAAGTGACGCTGGCCAAGCCGCCGACGGATGAGCAGCTTGGGCAGCTCGAAAAGGACCTGAGCGGGGCCATTGGGGCCCGCGTCAAATTGACGGTTGACGTGGACCCGGAAATCCTTGGCGGGATCGTGATCCGCAAAGGCGAACTGGTGATCGATAATTCGGTTCGGACGATCCTGGACCGCACGGTCAAGGCCGTGATGGCCCGGTCCAGACAAAAACAAATACAGCGACAACAAACCAAGAAGCTTCAGTGAGTAGAAATCGATGAAATTTGATGTCAGTGAAATCAGCAGTCTGATCAAAGAAGAGGTCCGGCGTTATAAGACCCAGGTCGATGTGGCGCAGGTCGGGACGGTGCTCGAGGTGGGCGACGGGATCGCCCGGATCTACGGCTTGGACAGCGCGATGGCGGGCGAAATGCTCGAATTTGAAGGAGGGGTGTTCGGCGAGGCGTTCAACCTGGAAGAAGATTCGGTGGGCGCCATTATTTACGGCGATTATGAAAAGGTTCGAGAAGGCAGTTCGGTGCGGGCGACGGGGAAGGTGCTGTCGGTGCCGGTCGGGCCGGAACTGGTCGGCCGCGTCGTCAATGCGCTGTGCGAACCGCGGGACGGCAAGGGACCGATCCATAGTCAGTTCCGGCGGCTGGTAGAGTTTTCAGCCCCGGGTATTGCGTATCGTCAGCCGGTTCGCGAGCCGCTTTCCACCGGCATCAAGAGCATCGACGCGATGATCCCGATCGGCCGCGGTCAGCGTGAACTGATCATCGGCGACCGCAAAACGGGCAAAACGGCGATCGCGGTCGATACGATCATAAACCAAAAGGGAAAAGGGGTAATCTGCATCTACGTTGCCATCGGCCAGAAGGAATCGACGGTGGCCGAAGTCGTTGCTACGTTCGAAAAACATGGCGCGATGCAGCATACGATCGTGGTGGTTGCGCCGGCTTCTGACAGCGCCGCGATGCAGTATATCGCCCCGTATAGCGGCACGGCTATTGGCGAATACTTCATGTACGAGGAAAAGAGCCATGCGCTATGCGTGTATGACGATCTGAGCAAGCACGCCGTGGCATACCGCGAACTAAGCCTGCTGCTGAGACGTCCGCCGGGACGTGAGGCCTACCCCGGCGATATTTTTTATCTGCACAGCCGGCTGCTGGAGCGAGCGGCGAAACTGTCGGATGAACTGGGCGGCGGCTCCGTGACGGCGCTGCCGATCATTGAGACGCTGGAAGGGCAGGTTTCGGCCTATATTCCGACCAATATTATTTCGATCACGGACGGGCAGATCTATCTTCAGCGCGAGTTGTTCCTGGCCGGCGTGCGTCCGGCGGTGGATGTCGGCATCAGCGTGTCGCGCGTGGGCGGCGACGCGCAGCCCAAGGCCATGAAGAAGGTCGCGCCCAAACTTCGATTGGATCTGGCGGCCTTCCGGGAACTGCAGGATTTCGCGCGGCTCGGAACGGAACTGGATGAATCCGCGCAGAAACAGTTGGACCGGGGTCAGCGCATGGTGGAGATCCTCAAGCAGCATCAGTACGCACCTATGGAAACGGTCGAAGAGGTGGTCTCGATCCTGGCCGGTTCCAGCGGCGCACTGGACGATATCGAGGTGAACTGCATCAATCATTTTTTGATTGAATTGTTGGCCTGGATGAAGATCGAAGCCCCGGAATACATGGATACGATCCGCCAGACGGGGGATATTACGGCGGAACTGATGAAGAACCTGACGGACGCGATCGAGGCGTATAAGACAATCTTCCGCTTCTCGTTCGGCGCCTAAGGAAGATCAAATATAAAAAATTAAATATTAAAACTGAGAAAGCTGCCTTGGGCAGAACTTGTAATATCATCGGCGAAACCGATTCCTCAGTTTTGCTTTTTGCGTTTTCATTTTTGATATAGGTTGAATGGCGAATACAAGACAAATCCTGAAACGGCGAAATGCCGCGGCCGAGATCAGCAAAGTGACCGGCACGATGGAGACCATCAGCGCCGTGCGCTACCGGCAGTATTATCATCAATGGGCCGAAGGACTGGCGTTCTATGATGCGCTGGCGCAGCTTGCGTTTTTGATGGCGTCGGCGCAGACGCAAATCAGTCACCCTTTGATGGAGGGGTCCCAATCGAATGTCAACGCGCTGATCGTGATCGGGTCGGACCGCGGTTTGTGCGGCGCTTACAACGCGGATATTTTCCGCATGCTCGAAACGCATATCAAGATGGCCCAGCGGTTCGGTCGCGAGCTGCACATCTACGCCAAAGGCAGGAAAGTGCTGGGCTACCTGGACCATTTGAAGATCGCCCCGGTAAAGGTCTATGAAGATTTTGGCGAGGTGCCGACGGCCGAACAGGCCAACGCGATCGGCGATTACTTTACCAATGAATACCTCAATGGCAAGATCGGTCGGCTCGGCATCGCGTACAACCGGTTTTTCTCGGCGGCCAGTCAGAAGGCGCAGACCCTGACGGTCTTGCCGGTATTCGATCTGATCGATGACCTGACGACCCGCGCCACCGTCATTTGGCCGTGGGAACTGCAGCTGGAGGATTTTGAGCTGAGTCCTTCGCCGGAAAGTATTTTCGAGACGCTGGCACGGATGATCATTCGGACGAGCATTTCAGGGTGTTTCCTGGAGGCCTCCGTCAGCGAGCATCTGGCCCGCGTGATCTCGATGCGAAACGCCTCCGAGAACGCCGACGAGATGATCAAGGACCTGACCAAGGCTTATAACCGCGCCCGCCAGAGCCAGATTACGGTGGAACTGCTGGACATCGTCAGCGGGGTGAACGTGTCGAATAATTGATGAAATTGCCGAGCGGCAATTTGTTAAGAGGATAACGAGCTAGAGAAATGAATCGCGGAAGAATTACACAGATCATAGGCAGCATCTTTGAAGCGGAATTCCCGGCACAGATCCCGGCGATCTATGACGCGCTTGAGGTCAAGGGCCAGTACGAGGACCGCCCGGTGGACGTCGTGGGCGAGGTCCAGCAGCACCTGGGCGGCGGGCGCGTTCGCGCGGTGGCCCTTGGAAGCACGCTGGGCCTGCGGCGCGGCATGGAAGTCGTGGATACCGGCGGCCCGCTGATGGTGCCGGTCGGCAAGGAAACGCTTGGGCGCGTATTCAACCTGCTGGGCAAGACGGTCGATGGCGGCCCGGATATCAAAGCGACCGAAAAACGGCCCATCCACCGCAAGCCGCCGAAGTTCACGGACTTGACGGCGCGCTCCGAGATGTTCGAGACGGGCATCAAGGTGGTCGATTTGCTTTGCCCGTTCGTGAAGGGCGGCAAGACCGGGCTGTTCGGCGGGGCGGGCGTCGGCAAGACCGTGCTCATCCAGGAACTGATCGCGCGGATCGCCACGCAGCACGGCGGTTACTCGGTGTTTGCCGGCGTGGGCGAGCGAACCCGCGAAGGCAATGACCTGTGGCTTGAAATGAAGCGCACCAAGATCGGGCGTTCGGATGCGTGCGTGCTCGATAATACGTGCCTTGTGTTCGGACAAATGAATGAACCGCCGGGCGCGCGTTTGCGGGTGGGGCTGACGGGGCTGACGATGGCCGAGGCCTTGTGCGAGTTCGGCGGCGAGACGCTGCTGTTCATTGATAATATTTTCCGGTTTTCCCAGGCGGGCTCGGAAGTGTCGGCGCTGCTGGGGCGTATCCCCAGCGCGGTCGGTTACCAGCCGACGCTGGCCAGCGAAATGGGCCAGCTTCAGGAACGCATCACTTCGACCTCCGCCGGCGCGATCACGTCGGTGCAGGCGGTGTATGTGCCGGCTGATGACCTGACGGACCCGGCCCCGGCGACGACCTTCGCGCATTTGGATTCCTCGGTCGTGCTGTCGCGAAAGATCACGGAAAAAGGCATTTATCCGGCGGTCGATCCGCTGGAAAGCACGTCGCGCATCCTGGACCCGCATACCGTGGGGCAGGAGCATTACGAAATCGCGCAGCGGGTGCTGGAATTTTTGCAGCGTTATCAGAGCCTGCAGGATATTATCGCGATCCTCGGTCTGGATGAATTGAGCCGCGAGGACCGGCAGATCGTAGCGCGGGCCCGGCGGCTGGAGCGGTTTTTCTCGCAGCCGTTCATCGTATCGGTCCACTTCACGGGGATCGAAGGCAAGTATGTTCCGGCCGAGCATACAGTGCGGAGCTGCCGCGAGATCTGCGAAGGCAAATGGGACCACCTGCCGGAACAAGCCTTTATGTATATCGGGGCCGTCGAAGAAGCCCAGGAAAAAATGCAGAAAAAGTAGCCCATGGCAGAGCCGCTCAGAGGAAAATTTCAGATCATCCTGCTTACGCCGCGGGCCAAGCTGCTGGATGTCAAGGCCGCCTCGGTGGTGGTCCCGGCGCACGACGGTCAATTGGGCGTCCTGCGGAACCACAGCCCGCTGCTGACGGAACTTGGGTTCGGCATCATGCAGGTGCGAGAAATCAGCGGCAGGCCGGACGCGTTCTTTATTATTGAAGGCGGTTTCATCCGTGTGAGCGAAAATCACGCGACGGTGTTGGCCTACGAGGTCACCACGTTCGAAGGCAAGGACAAGGCCCAGGCGGACAAAATGCTGTCCCAGGCGCAAAGCGCAGTGGCAGGCAAGGAATACATCCGCAGCCAGCAGCATGCGATGGACCTTAAGAGGGCCAAGTATATCGTGCAGATGGCCGAAATGATACAAGCCCCTGCCGACGTGCAGCAAAGCGGTTAATATCCTATTCTTTTCTGCGGCGGGATAAACGCGGCCGTCTTAGAAAGGCAGACATGGCCACCGACGACAAACAGAACGAGTCAACCGGCGCCAACGCCGAGGTAGAAGCGTTTGTCCGCGGTCTCGATGAGCCGCACCGCATGCTGATCGTTCTGAAATCGCAGCTCTACGGCGGCCGCTGGGAACCCATGCTCGATGACCTGCAGAACCGGCTGGCGGGCAAGCCTTATATTTTCAAGCTTGCCAACCGCATCAAGGATGACGTGGAACGCATCACCGGCATGATGGAATTTGAAAAAAAGAACAACGTGGATCTGTCCGATTATGTCAAGCTGGAATTATAAAACTGTTTACGTCCAAGGGGATCTTGCCATGAATGGCCTCAAAGCCGCTATTCTTGTATTTTTGGGCTTATGCCCGGCTATGCCGGTTACGGCCGAATCCAATAAAACCCCCATCGCAGCGCCGTCGGCCGCGCCGCTGGTTTCTCCTTCGCTGGTCCGCGACGCGGGCTGGAAACTGGACTGGCAGATCAACCTGCCCTTGAAAGAAAACGAAACGATCGACCAGGTCAGCAAATTCGGTTCGTACCTCTATGTGCGCACCAGCACAAATCTGCTGTTTTGTCTTGATCCTCAAACCGGGCGGACGCGAAGCTTCCTGCAGCTGGGGCCCTCGGGACTTCCCGTGAGCAGCCCGGTCCTCTATGACGAGGACGCGTGGTTCATCATCGGCAATGAAGTGCTGGTATTTGACCCGGCCACGGGTGTTGTTACGTTTCGCAAGAGATTCCCGCAGATCGGAAACAATGAAGGGGGACTGGCCCGAAACACGACGCACCTTTTCGTCGCGGGCTCGGACCGACGTCTGCACGCCTTCAACGTGGACGGTTACTGGCAGGAGTTTATGGCCAGCGCCGATAATGATTCGATCATCGTCAGCATTGTCGCCACCGACGACATCGTGGCGTTTGCCACAGAGGCCGGCAACGTAGTGGGAATGAGCGCGGCCGGTCCGCAGAAGATGTGGCAGTTCGACGCGACCGGCGGGATCCGGGGACGGCTGAGACTGGATGATATAGCGATCTATTTCGGCAGCGAAGATTCCAAGCTCTACAAGCTGGATTTGAAGACGGGCGCGCTGTTGTGGCCATCGGCATTTCATTCCGGCGGCCCGATTCGGGACGGCGTGACCCTTGGAAAACAAATGGTTTACGTGTATAACGATCTAAACGGCATGTACGGCGTCAATAAAGAGACCGGCAAAGCGGTGTGGCAGATCCCGTCCGGCCGGACGCTGCTGTGTGAAACGGATACGAAAGCGTTTATTTTTGCCGACGCCGGACTGGTCAAGGTGATGGATAACCAGAAGGGGCAGGAACTTTATTCGATGAACTTCACGGAAGTGACGCGAATGGCAGTGAACCCCGCGGGATCGGTCATGTTTGTGGGGGATGCCCGCGGGCGTTTAGCGAGTATAACCGTCAAATAGAACATACATACGACCCTCATTGGAACTCGGCAAGCCGATGTTCAGCAAAGGAGTGAAACAATGGCTGTCAAAATAAAACGGGCCCTGATCAGCGTATCGGACAAGACCGGCGTTGTCGAATTTGCGCGGTCGCTTCAGGACATGGGCGTATTTATCATCAGCACGGGCGGAACGGCCAAGACACTGAGCCAGGCAGGGCTCAAAGTGAACAGCGTGGAGTCGGTAACGGGCTTTCCCGAGATGATGGACGGGCGAGTCAAGACGCTGCACCCGAAGATCCATGGGGCGCTGCTGGGATTGCGCGATAATGCCGAACATGCCGCGGCCATGAAAGCGCATCAAATCGAACCGATCGATTTGGTCTGCGTTAATCTTTATCCTTTCGAGAAGACCGTTGCCAAGGCCGGCTGCACGCTGGAGGAGGCGATCGAGAACATTGACATCGGTGGTCCCAGCATGGTTCGATCGGCCGCCAAGAACCAGAAGTTTGTTGCCATTGTCACCGATCCGTCGCAGTATGACCGGGTGATCGGCGAGATGGCCGCCGCCGGCGGCTGCGTGAGCCCGGAGTTGAGGGCCGACTTGGCGCGAGCCGCGTTTTCGCTGACGGCTGCTTATGACGCCGCCATTTCGAGATACCTCAATATCCGGGCGGGGAACCTGTTCCCCGAGCGCGTCTCGATTGCTATGATCCGTGACCAGGAACTGCGTTATGGCGAAAATCCGCACCAGCAGGGGGCCTTCTATAAACTTCCGTCCGCCAAAGAGGTCAGCGTCGGCAACGCCCGACTGCTGCCGGGCGGGACGGCCATCAGCTTCAACAACCTGATGGATTCCAATGCCGCCTTCGAGCTTTGCAAGGAATTCGATGAGCCTGCCGCGGTGGTGGTCAAGCACATGAATCCGTGCGGGTGCGCCATTGACGAGGATATCTGCAAGGCTTACGAGAAGGCCTACCTGGGCGACGTGGTGAGCGCGTTTGGCGGGATCGTGGCCGTGAACCGCACGATCGATAAAGAGCTGGCGACGACCATCATGGAATCTTACGGACGCTTTGGCAAAGAGCGCGGGGCGGCGGGGTTTTTCGCTGAAGTGATCATTGCCCCGCAGTTTAAACCCGAGGCCGTCCAGATCATCCGCACGCTCAAATCGTGGGGCCAGCGCGTGCGTCTGCTGGAAACGGGCCCGATCGACCGCCGCGCCCAGGATGTCCAGGAATATGATGTCCGGTGTATTGTCGGCGGCATGCTCCTGCAGCAGCGAGACCTGGTCGGGTGGGAAAAGGACCTTCTGACGTTTGCGACGAAACTGAAACCTTCCCCGAGCCAATTGGAAGATTTGCGGATCGCATGGCTGACAGCCAAGCATGTCAAGAGCAACACGATCACTGTGGTCAATGGCAAGCGGCTGGTTGGGGTCGGGGCCGGCCAGATGAACCGTGTGGAATCCGGGCTGATCGCATTTAAGCACGCCGGAGCAATGACCAAAGGCGCGGCGATGGGCTCCGATGCCTTTTTCCCGTTTGCAGATAATGTCGAGAACGCCGCACAGGCGGGGATTGCCTGTATTGTTCAGCCGGGCGGCTCCAAAAAGGACGATGAAGTGATCGCCAAAGCCGATGAGCTTGGCATCGCGATGGTCTTCGCCGGCAAACGGCATTTTAAGCACTAGAAGCAGGTCGCCAAATTAAGCACTAGAAGCAGGTCACCAAACAAAAAAGGAATTGCTCATTGGGGCAATTCCTTTTTTATTGAGCGGTAAACTCTAACGCATGATCCAATCGGCTTTGATCTCTTTGAGAACCGCCGCATCGCGCAGTTTCGGGTCGCCGCCAATGGCGTACCTCAGACGCAGCGTCTTTTGCAGGATCACGGGTTCAGCCGCCGGCGCATTGGGATCAGCGGCTTGTTTGAGAATGGCCGTTTCATTGCTGAGTCCGCCGATAAACAGGCTGATCTCCTTGGCGTTCGGGTCGAAGTCGGGCCATATAATGGCGAAGTCGCGGGTATTGTCCGGACCCTTAAAGATGCGGTGCTCCAGAAAATCCAGCGACTCCAGGAACGGGTAACGGCCCTGTGTTCGCTGTTTGACGATTTGGAAAATTTCGCCGGGAACGCCTTTATCCGCAGGAATGATCTGGAACGTATCGGTCATCAACTCGCAGGAGGGATAAAAAGAGACGTCCTCCGACTCCGTATTGTTCGTGACCGTCAAAACAATATACCAGAAACGCCCGATCTTATTCTCTCCCGGGATCGAAACAACCAACTGCTCGGGCTGCGAATATTCGACATTAAGGGTCCATTGCCTTTCACCCTGCACGCCCGCAGGTTTTGGATAAGCCAAGACGGCGGCGCTTAAGACAAGAATACCGCACACCGCCAACCCAAGTTCCTTTTTCATTCGAAAATACCCCTCGATTTACGATTGATAATTGCCAGATTGCTCGTCAGTATGGTATTTTACATAAAATGCAATCCTGCGTAAAGAAGTTTCTGACCTAAGGACCAGTGAACCCTGGCGGTAATTCGGGTGTAAATCTGTTTGAACTGAAGGCATGGCCGAAAAACGACAAATCCTGCTCAAACGCATCGAACAACTCCTCGAAGCCGGTGATAAGCGAAAGCTGCGCAGCCTGCTTGAGGCCGAGCACAATAGCGACATAGCGGAGATCGTAGAGATCTTGCATCCTGACAACAGCCGCATTGTGTTCGACTGCATGGACACCTCGGAAGCTGCCGAGGTGTTTGAAAAGGTGGATGAGGCCACTCGTGCGGCATTACTGGAGGTTTTCGACGATGATGAGCTCGTTGAACTGATCAGCGAGCTTGATCCGGACGAGGCGGCGGATGTGCTGGCCGAGTTGGATAAAGAAGAAAGCAAGGAAGTCCTTGAAAGCCTCGACCGCGAGGACGCCGATCAGATCAAGAAGCTGATGGTCTATTCGGAGGACAGCGCCGGCGGGATCATGGACCCCAAGGTGCTGTCCGTGACGGAAGACGCCTTCGTCAATGACGCGATCCAACGGATCCGCGAGGCAGAGCTTGACGAGGAGTTTTATACCGTCTTTGTCACGGATAAAAGCGGTCATTTTCTTGGAGAGGTTCGCATCAGGAACCTGATCACGTGCGCGTCCGACCGACGCATACGCGACCTGATCGATACCGACGTGGTGACGGTGAATGTCAACGATGACCAGGAAGCGGTATTCAATACTTTTAAGAAGTATGAGTTGATTGTAGCACCGGTTCTCAGCGACGAACACCGGCTTGTGGGACGGATCACCGCCGACCGCGTGATCGCGGTAGCCAAAGAAGAGGCCGCCGAGGACCTGTACGCGATGGCGGGGACGGATGCTGCCGAGCTGGAGAGCTTTTCGATTCTCAATGCCGCCCGGGTTCGCATGACGTGGCTGCTGCCGTGTCTTGTCGGCACGGCGGTCACGGCTTTTTTCGGTTTTTATTTCAAACAATGGTTCAATCAGAGCGATCGGCTCTATATTTTCACAGTGGCCATCCTATTTTCTCCCATGATCGCGGCGATCAGCGGAAACGCGGGGCTTCAGACATCGGCGATCGTGGTTTGCGGGCTGGCTACGGGGGACCTGGCCGCGTTAAGGATGAGACAAGTCTTTACGCGTGAAGTCCGGGTGGCGGTGCTGGTGGCGCTGTGCTGCGGGCTGGTTGGCGGGGTGATTTGTGGGCTGCTTCCTTGGTTTTTCAATCAGAGCGCCATGCAGGCAGCGGGGTCGGCCCAAGCCGTTGAGTCTGCCGTTCGGATCGAATTGCCGCCGCTGGACCCCTCAGAACACCTCCAGATCGCCCTGGCTTTTTCGGCGGCCATGTTTTCAGCTATCATGGTAGCGACAACTCTTGGACTTGTCTTGCCGTTCCTGTTTCGCAGGATAGGTCTTGATCCGGCGATCAGTTCCGGGCCCCTGGTAACAACCGCCAACGACTCCATCAGCGCGGTGATTTACCTTTCCCTGACGATGCTGCTGACCGCTTAGCGAGACGCCCGTGCCGCAAATTCTTCGAGATTCCATCAAGGTATTTAGCCCAAAAGGCTTATCGGGCGGTTGACATTCGGGCCTATTTCTCTATATAATGAAGCGTTTTGAGGTCTGCGTACGGGCAAAAACAATAGTTTGTCTGATTGTGGACTAAATTTGATCATAAATCTGGAGATGTTTTGATGAAAGAGCAGCCGCTTGATGCACATATATCGGTGGATACCAAGAAAGCGCCCGAGATCGAAAAACTGTTTCGGGTGGTCATCAAGGCCGACGCCAGCGACCTGCACCTGAAGGTGGGGATGGCTCCCAAGATCCGCATTCACAGCAAACTGAAAAGTACAACCGCCGATCCGTTGACTGCTGAAAAGATCGAGCAAATGGTTTTTGAGATCATGAGCGAAGATCAGAAGCAGCAATTTCTGCGCAAGGGCCAGTTGGATTTTGCATACCAGGTCGGCGATATGGACCGCTTCCGCATCAACGCGTTTCGTCAGCGCAGCTACATCAGCCTGGCGGCCCGGCGGATCAGCGGGCGGATTCCTCCGTTTGAATCGCTGCATGTGCCCCCGGTGGTCGAGAAGATCGCGGACAGTCATGACGGTCTGATTCTCGTGGTGGGACCGACCGGTTCGGGCAAAAGCACGACCATCGCTTCGATGATCGACCATGTCAATCGCAATACCGCCTGCCATATTGTGACCATCGAGGACCCGATCGAATTCCTGCACGTTGACAAGAAGGCGATCGTTTCGCAGCGTGAAGTGGGAATCGACGTGATCAACTATGATGACGCTCTTCGCAGCCTGGTGCGTCAGGACCCGGACGTGGTGCTGGTGGGCGAGATGCGCGACCGCGAGACGCTGACCGCCGCCATGCGTGCCGCCGAAACCGGGCACCTGGTGTTTGGGACGCTGCACTCCAATAACTGCGCCCAGACGATCCAGCGTATCCTGGACCTTTACCCGGAAGAGGAACGCGATCTGATCCGCCAGACGTTTGCCCTGACGGTGCGGGCGATTATCGCTCAGCAGCTTCTGCCGGGCATTCGTCCGGACGTCAAGCGCATTCCGGCAGTGGAGATCATGATCAACACGCCGATCGTGCGGAAACTCATCAGCGAGGAACGCGAATCAGATTTGTCAACCGCCATTCGTGCAGGTGAGGGCGAGGGCATGCAGGACTTCACGGACAGCCTGCGCAAACTGGTGGAAGATGAATACATCGATCTGAAAGTGGCGCTTCAGTACGCTCCCAACGTCGAAGAGCTGAAGATGGCGTTGAAGGGGATTCGCTCGTCCGCCGGAAGTATCTTGTGAGAATGAATGGATGATGTCACGCTAATGGAGAAGAACCAATGCCGATAGAGCTGCTTGCCTCTGTGGAATACGGCGGGTACATTTCTTTTTGGAAACTGTTGTTTTTCGCGGCCGGTTTCCTGGGCTGGATGCCACTGGTCAACTGGATCTTTACGGATTCTCAGGCCGTGCGCACGAACAAATTCGTTTGGACGCTTTCGGCGGCCCTGGCCGGGCTGCTGGCGCTGATCATCTGGCTTTTGGTGCCTGCGTTTTTCATCGGGCTGCTGATCTATCTTGTGGTGGTCGTCGGCGTAGCCGTCGCTTACGTGATGCACCGCAACGCGCGGGTGGCGGATTTTGAGAAGGTGCTGACGGCGGACCACCTGCGAGGCCTGTTTAATAATCCTCATAAGAAGATCGCCAAGGCAAGCCACGGGTTGACGCTGATCACCGGAAACGGCAACGAGGCGCCGCTGCCGGAACCGAAGAGCCTGGAGCTTGAAGGCTACGTGCTGTTATGCGCGCTGCTGGATGACGCGATCTGGAGACGGGCCGATGAAATCCGGTTTATTCCGCAGAAGGATGATTACGCCATCGTTTATCTGATCGACGGTCTTTCCGCCAAGCAGGACCCGAAGAGCCGCGCGGAAATGGATGCGTTTATCTATTATGTCAAGCAGCTGGCCGACCTGGAGGTGGATGAAAAGCGCAAGCCCCAGAAGGGCAAGTTTACGGCCATCAGGGAGGCGGTGCGAACGCATTGGGAGGTCAGCACCTCGGGCTCGACGGCGGGCGAGCAGGCCAAGCTGACGCGCGTTTCCGAGCTGGTCAGCCGGAAATTCGAGGACCTGGGACTGAATGAAAATCAATTTGAATCGATCGACAGCCTCAAACAACTCAAGAAGGGACTTGTCCTGCTGTCGGGCCCTGAAAAGAGCGGCGTTACGACAAGCTTCTACACGCTGCTGGGCCACCATGATCCCTTCCTCAACAACATCAATACACTTGAAAAGAACCCGGGTTCGGATCTTGCCAACATCACCCAGTTCACTTACACGCTCAGCGATACGGGAACAACGACCTTTGCGCGGAAGTTTCAAACGATCTTGCGCAAGGGGCCGGATATCGTTGGGGTCGCCGACGTGGATGATACTCAAACGGCCAAGCTGGCGTGCGCGGCGGCCCAGGACGGCAAGATCGTTTATGTCACGCTGGAGGCCGCCAGCGTCAATCAGGCGATGGAAAAATGGCTCAAACTGGTGGGTGACAAGGCCCTGATCGCCGAAACGCTGGAGGCGGTGATCAATCAGCGGCTTGTGCGGAAGCTGTGCCTCGATTGCCGGCAGGCGTATCAGCCCAATCCCGCCCTGTTCAAGAAGTTTAATATCCCGGCCGATGAGGTCAGTACCTTTTACCGTCCCGGCGACATTGAATACGACAAGCATGGCAAGCCGATCCTGTGCGATACCTGCCAGGGCACCGGTTTTTACGGGCGGTGCGGATTGTTTGAAACGATCCGGATCACCGACCCGCTGCGTGAGGTGATCCGCAACGCCAAATCGAGCCAGGAGATCGCCACGGCGTTCCGTCGAGCCGGCATGCTGTACATGCAGGAACAATCGATCAAAAAAGTGTCCAACGGAATTACCTCGATCAATGAAGTGATCCGGAATTTCGCGAACAAAACCTAAGTCGCAGGAGTTCATCGCCCATGGCAACGGCAATCATAATCATTGTGCTTTTACTGACACTGGCCCACTTTTACCTGAAGTGTTCCATGATGACTTCGTTTTCGACGATGCTGGCATCGATCTTCGCGATGATCATCGCATTTACGTATTATGAAAAGCTGGCGGAACTGTTCGTCTCGCGCGGATACGGGGTGAACTGGGCTCATTTCGGCTGCTTTGTGCTTGCTTTTGTACTGGGGTTTGCCCTGATGCGGGCGCTGGCGGATCTTCTGGTGGGGGCCAATATCGATCTGGGCAAACAAGTGAAAGTAGCCGCCTCTATTGTTTGCGGCCTGACGACGGGCGCGATCATTTCCGGCAGCCTGCTGGTGGCGATGGGCATGCTGCCGATGCAGGGCAAGATTTTTTACAGCCGGTTCGATCCTGAAAAACCCATCACGCTGAGCAATCCGAAGAAACCGTTTGTCAACGTCGATGGATTTGTGGTCGGTTTTTATAAATGGATCAGCGCCGGTTCGCTGAGTTCAGGCAAGAGTTTCGGCGTGCTGCACGCCGATTTTCTTTCGCAGATCCATCTCAACCGGCTCAAGGTGGGCGAAGATGTTCTGACAATCAGTTCCCGCAAGGCCCTGACCCTGCCGTCGGGAAAGAACAAAAAGCCGGTGCGCACGATGGACCTGGCCGATAAAGGCAAAGTGACGGTTGTTCGGATGGGCATCCTGGCCAAAAGCATTCCGGACGGCGGGGCCAACAACGGCTCGGGTCAAATCCTGTTCTACCCGGCTCAAATCCGTATGATTGCCAAGAAGTCGGGTTCGCTGAACCTGAAAGGGGGCGGCAAGGCGCTCTGGCCGATCGGTTTCCTTGACATGGAAGGCAAGCTTGTGGGTTCGGACCTGGAGAAGATCGAAACGCCGGATACCAAAGGGCTCAAGGACAGAACGGTCTGGCTCAACGCGATTTTTCAGTTACCTCCGGGATACGAGGGCGTCCTGCTGGAGTTCAAGCAGAATGCCGTCGTGCAGCTTCCGCCGGCGGTGCAATCAACGCCGGAAGTGGAGCAGGCCCTGAACAAAGGGGACGAGGAGGAAAACAAGCCTTCCCAGCAATAAAGAGCTTGTGTTTTTGGCGTTCGGGAAAGTTGAACCGCGCTGCGGTGGGTGTTCGCCTTAGGCGCACAGAGAGATTTCTTCCAGATCGACCTTGATGAGGTGCTCGAGGTAAAGGTCCAGTTCTTCGACGCTGAACTGGTCAAGAAACTCAGTTTTTGCCGTCTTGTTGATTTCCATGATGCAATCGATAATCTCGTACTTACTCATCCCTTGAACTCCAGCACTGTTTTTTCGGTCATTGAACTAGCTTTGAATATCGGACACAGCCTGAGATTTTCTTGAATCCGGATATGCGAGCCGGTTGGGAAGGAGATGTGCGGACAGGACACAATATGTAAGATGGCGGATGGGTGTGCATACTGAATCTTGGAAATGCTGTCACGGGATGATAAAAACGTCCAATAAAAACTATCATAGGACCGTTTGCGGTTCGCACTAAATTTTAGAAATTTTTCTCTCGTCCCCCAAAAAAGTTGGCGGATCTATTTTCGACGAAACAGCAGGCCGCCGCCGGCGAGCAAAACGAAAGTGGCTGGTTCGGGGATGACTTGGACGCTCATCCAAGTGGGGCTATAGTCGGAATTGTTGATGAATTCAATTCTGAACGGCAAATCAGTGTCCAGCCAGATACCTTGAATACCTCTGAGCGGGTCGTTATCAATCCACGACCAACTGTCCTTGTAAGCGTAAATAAAAATATTTTCATCGCCTGGCGTAACATACCGCATTGCCTTAATGTAATTGATGCCGCCGCCCTTCAGGGTCGCCGTACCAGTTTGACCGAGACTGATAAACTCTGTTACGCCATCCAAATACAGCAGTTGACTGTTATTGAAAAGCAGAATATCATACGCACCGCTGACGTATCTTTCCAAAGGCGTTGAAGTTGATTGAACGATTAGTCGTCCGTTGTCTCTTACCGAGATTTCGTATGCCCCTCCGCCATTGACAATTAGGGGCGGGTCGTAAGATCGCCAAGTAAGGCTGAAAGCATATTCGCCAGTTGAAATTACGCCATCATCAGCAACACCGCCAAAAACCGGCGCACACAAGACGACTAACATGAAAAGCGGAGGTGTTCTTTTCATCATCACATTCTCTTACGGCGAATTAGCAGACCACCGCAAGCAACCAGTAACAGTGTAGTCGGTTCGGGAATTACTTTAACACTCATCCAAACGGGATCAGTGCCGTACATGGTATCATTGTCAAACTCGATTCTAAAATGCGAACCGTAAGGGTTGGGATTTGTCAACCAATAGCCCTCAATGCCTTTCATTCGGTCGCC
>JAJFTK010000098.1 GCA_021372945.1 Planctomycetaceae bacterium
ACAGCCTTGCCGGAATCTTTTTACGGCCTCTTCAATCCATTCACTGTCGCTTTGCATAATATAATCCCTTTCAAAAATGAGTATTTGAAAACGGTTATATCCTATCCGCAAGTCTGGCGCCACTTTTTTTTGTTACACCCAACCGCGGCCTGCAGACCATTTTTTTATTTGTACTCACATACATCCGATATAATAGCCGACATCAATAATTCAGGAGAATTCGTTATGATGGTCACGACCTCGTTCTCATTTGAGGCTTTTCGTATCGCTGATTACAAAGGCCTGGTCCGCGGTATCATCGTGCGCAGCCCCACCATTCCCCAGGGACTGGTGGGTAGCCTGAAAACAATCGTCGGCGGCAAAAATCGGCGCTTATACGGAAATGTGCGAACAGGCCCGCCAACAGGCCTATGAAGAGATGGTCGATCACGCCCAAACCCTCGGAGCGAATGCCGTCATCGGCGTCCGCTATGACGCCGCCGAAGTCGCCGAGCGATCAACCGAGGTCCTTTGCTACGGTACGGCCGTCGTCATTGAACCCCTGCCGCGTTAGTCTGAATTGTCGAAGGTGAAGGTGATGGTTCACTTCGTCAATCGTCAATCCAAAATCGTCAATCCCTTTTCCCCTTTGCCCTCTTCCTTAACATTAGCGCCCCAACCGCCACCAGCCCCATCGTTCCGGGCTCAGGCACAATGATAGCTATCGTATCACAATGATCAAATCCTGTGATTTGACAATCCTGGTGGATTGTTGCCAATCCCGTACCAAGATCGATGGTTCCGACATATTGTTCCGGGTGCGGGTTAGACGGCCAGCTATAAGCTTCTGGAGTAATCAGTAAATACATCGTACCGTCCGGCGCCAACTCTAAGCTGCGTGCAGTTCCGCCGGCGGACATCTGAGCAAGGCCAAAACGTTCCGGGCCCACGCTAGTCGCCGTCAATGTTTTCAAATTGATTGTCCACAAATGTTTTGTTCCATTAGTGCCATTATATCCATCGATGGCGTACAGTGTACCGTCGGGGGTAAATTGCAGCCCTGTAAATGCTTTCGGAGCTTGAATGACTCCTAACGTGGTCGTACGGCTGGCGGCAAGATCATATTTATATAGCGTCCTAGGGGTTGCATCGATCCCAACTGTAAAATAGATAAATTTGCCATCAGGTGAAAGGGCGATAGGGTCACCACCGGAATCTCCTGGTAACGAAACTAGCTTTTGCACTAGACCGCGTTCGGGATCTACAATACGATACAGAGCGTCAGCAGAACGGCTTAAACCATAGAGAGTTCCGTCAGGTGCAAAATCCAGATCCCAGTAATTGGGCGCACAAGATCCGGCGGTTGCCACACCGGTGGACAGGTTTAACTTTCCAAATGTATTATTCATGCAAGTGTAAGCAGTCCAGTCATTTGCGATCATTCCGTAGCTTGAACCCATGTAGACTAGCATCGCATATAGAACTACAATATTCTTCATCTTCCTCTCTCCAGATTAGTATTCTCAACCTGAACTTTAAGAATAATCATGACCTAAAACTCAAACCTAAAAACCCAAAACTGCCTTTTACCTTTTCCCTTTTGCCCTTTTGCTTAAGATTACAGCCCCAACCGCCACCAGCCCCATCGTCCCCGGCTCGGGAATAACCCAAACCACAGCTCGAAGGTTACCACCTCCGGTTGCATACCCTGTGATGTTGCCGTAACCATCGATCGCAGTGGCCCAGGACTGAGAGTATCCGGCCGGCAAGAACTGATGCAAATCGATATAGCTGGCCGCGCTGCCATTCCAAAGCAGCGCATGAGTTTTGCCTCCTGTGATGGAACCCCAGCCGTAGCCGACCTGTCCGGCAGCACTGATTCCGCTGGCACGCGACGAAGTGAATCCGGCGGGGTTCAAATTGATACAACTCGCTGCAGTGCCGTTCCAAAGAAGTGCATGATTATCACCATAGCCAACCTGCTGATTGCCGCTAAGTCCGTAGGCGACAGACGAAATAAAACCGCTGGGATGCAAATCGACATAGCTTGCCGCGCTGCCGTGCCAAAGCACTGCATGGTAATAACCACCCGTCACCGAACCGCTGGCGCAGCCGACCTGACCAGCGTCGTTGATAGCATAGCCCCAGGACTGGTCAAATTTGCTGGGATGCAAATCGACATAATCGGCCGCACTGCCGTTCCACAGGAGTGCATGAGCATAGTTGCTTGTACCCCCTGCAGCATAGCCGAACTGATTTGAGCCGTTGATGCCGTACGCTATAGATTCAGTAAACCCAGTGGGATGCAAATCAACATAGCTTGCCGCGCTGCCGTTCCAAAGCATGGCATGGTAAGGTCCCCCCGTTGCCGAACCGCTGCCGAAGCCGACCTGCCCGGTACCGCTGACTCCGCGGGCTTCGGAGTAATTAAATCCCGCGGGATTCAAATCGACATAGGTGGACCCATTCCAAAGCATCGCGTGGCAATCGTTCGCTGTTGCAGGGCCGCCTGCCTGACCCACTACCGCGCTGCCGCTGGTGGCGTACGCCATGGATGCAGTGTATCCTTCGGAGGTCAAGTCAACGACCGTGTACTCCGCGGCCAATGCCTGGTCCGTTACCGCGCAAACCACCAACACCACTGCAACTAAAACCATCCTTTTCATCTTTCCTCTCCTCAATGTTAGTCTTGAAAGGCTATCTTTGAGCTTTGAGTATCATCACAAACCCACAAGTCAAAACTCAAAACTCAAAATTGCCTTTTCCCCTTTACCCTTTTCCTCAACATCACCGCCCCAAATGCCAGCAGCCCCATCGTCCCCGGCTCAGGAATAGAAGCGACACGGAATCCCTGAACATCTTGTTCAGCGTTTGCACTGTATCCATTACGATAATCCATTCTTAAGTAGTTGCTGCTATGGATTGGTTGATACGATCCACCTCTAAAACCCTTACCGGAGTACGTCGTATAATCTCCGGCGTGAAATGGATTTTCCATCCACTCCCAGACATTCCCCATCATGTCATATGTTCCATTCAGTTCTTGGCAACCACTTCCCACCGCCCAAGGCTCATATTGTACTTTATAATTTGTATCTACACCTGCAACTGGCGTGGTATTATCAGTGGTTGCATAAGTTTGAAGTGAGATGCCATTCCAATAAGCCGCTTTGACCCACTCATCCTCGGTCGGTATAAAATAGTATGCATTACTATTACGATATGGATTGTTCGTGTTGTATCCAATATCGCCGTTACTCCAGGGAACAAAAGTGTAGTCTTGCGTCCCCAAAATGCCTGTGAATTTGTATGCTGCTTGATGGCCTGCACTTGTGTTCAGCCAGTTGACGAACTGCGCCGCCTCATGCCAGCTTACACTTGTGACTGGGAAATTTTCTACGGTCCAACCAGAAATAAACCTATATGCGTCAGTCGGATTACCTACGGGTGTTCCATATAGATTCACGAATTTAGTCCATTGTTCCCTGGTTATTTCATAAGTGCCCATACGGAAATCTCCTGGATCGGAGAATGCCTTATAGCCTGTATAGCTGGATGTGTACTGGCAAATGCTTGTCCCATTGGCGCTGCTGGCATCGCCCGAAATCGGCACAAAGTCAATGATGAACTGATTAGCTCCGGTGCCGAATGTATCGGCCGACGCAAATGTCGCGCCCAACAGCAATATAACGGCCGATGCAGATAACGTTGTTTTCATCTTTCCTCTCTCCCAATCTTCTCCTCCGCAGCCTCCTCCAAGAATGGTGACTTGCGAAATGTGGATATTATTATAGAACAATATGCTTTTTTGTCAAGCCGAATTCGATGTGAAAGTGTCTTTTTTCCCCAAAAGCTGTTTATTTGTCGCTGTAGCAGGGTAATAATATCTAAATGATGGAGAACAAAGGACACCATTGTTAACAATTTGAGCGTTGCATCAAAGAATTGAAGCCGATGCGCGTGGCTGTTCACGTGGAACAAGATTAACGCCGGGAATCGATGCCTGGAAGAAGCTGTAGGAGAAACAAGGAGTCTTTATGGTAGAATTCACACAGGAGCAGCACGAAGAACATTACAAGCGTGTCCAGAAGGCTCTCGAATGCCTGCTGGGTCCAATGCACAACATGGTTGGCCACGCGATTATTCCGTTTGCGATTGGCGGTACCGTGGATATGTATTATTTCCCCAACGGAATCCCCGGCACGGGTTTTGCCACCATGGAATTGATTGCGCCCGACGGCAGCGGTCCCAAACCCAACCGCATCGGCACTTATGAACTGGTTTCATTTACGAAGCACAGCATTCTGACCGTGCAGAAAGGACGTAATCCGGACGATCCATTTAATAAGATTGAGCGCCGGCTTTGCGGAATTATGACGAGCACCGGTTACTATTCGAGAATGGCGGTTCTCAATCCCGGCGAGACCTGCGAAATACCCTTGGCCGAAGATGAGCCAAACGCCTGTGTTTTACTGGATGAATACAAGCCTGACGGCAAGCCGTTCGAGATCGGCGGTAAACGTCATTGCCTTCTGCTCTGCCTCGAAATCTTCAGAAGCGAGATGGAATATGCGATGGAGAACGGAAGCGTCGTCGTCCTCAAGCGGTTGAAAGACAAAGGTTTCTATCCCTATAGCGATTTGGACCGCCGGCCGGTGTGCTGAAATAGAAAGGATCCGCCCCGCAGGGCGAATCCTCCATCAACTGGCTCGGGACGCAAGACTATCGAGACTATATCACAGGCTCTTCATATCCGGCCGCGTTGTACCGTACCACGATTTCGGGCACAAATCCGGAGGGCACATCCACGATGCCCGACCGGTTAAACAGCAGGTCGCTGTTGCCGCTGAGCACCATGGGATTGGGCGAATAATTCACGACCGACCCCCCGATGATTCCGCCGGCATTGCCATAGAATTCGATGCCGTTTGCCGCTATGCATCCATTCAGCGTGCCGAAGTTGCCGCCGAAGCTGGCCTTGAATCCGGGCGCCATCAAAAACGTTCCCGTTTCCGCCTGCACGCCGTTAAACTTGGGATCCGCAAGGATGTAATTGCCGCTGGCGTCTTTTGTCGCGACGCTCTGGCTGTTTACGTTGCCTGCGAAATTGATTTGGTTGCTGCAAGAATTATCCGTTACTGAACCTTCGCCCACGATGATGCCGGTCACATCGACATTTCCGCTGAAATTCACCTGATTGGGCGACTCAACATAAATGATGCCCTTTAGAACGACGTTGCCGCTGAACGTGGGATTCGTCCCTGCCGCGATCCGCACGTTTTCGTACGTACCGCCGCTTACCGAGGATTGCGTGATCGTATCGCCGTTGACATACTGTTCAAAGTGTGCTGTATCGGGGTAAGGGAAATCCGTTTGATCAACTCCCACTTGCACGTGGTTCTGGATCGCCGCCGCCCCGGTCTCTCCGCCGATGCCCGCCTGGCCGCCCTTCAGCGTCACATAACCATCAGGGTTGACGATCTTGACGTCGCCGGCGATCTGCGAACTGCCCTGAATATTCAGCGCATTGTTATATGCCATGCTTTCAATATAGACATCCGATTCCACCGAAATATTGACGCCACTGAGCAGGATGTTTCCCGCAAGGCTCACGGGCCCTTTGCTGGCCACGCCGTAATCAAACGCCGTGTGTTCCTCTACGCCGTAGGTGAAGCTGCCTCGAATAGAACGCTCAAGGCTGCCGGCGCTGCCTGTGATCAATACGTTTACGCCGTTGGTCCCATCGGCCGTCATGTCGGCATAGAAACCCTGATCGCCGGTCAGTGCGATAGGCGAATCGGCGTTTCCGAAGCTCACGACTGTTCCATCGTCATTCACCGAGCAGGCGAAGCCGCTGGGCAGAACGGTTGAACTTCCGGTCAGCGCCTGGACCACCGTCGCAAAACGCTCGCTCTCGGAAATCGTCCCCAGCATCGCGATCTTGCTTACGTAATACCGCAGCACCTCAAGCCCGGATTCGGCGCTCGAGCGCGCCCGGTTGGCCGTGTGCAGGTTCGCCGCCGCCCACATATTCTGCCGCGAAAGCGAGAACATGCCCACGGATAACGCCGCGAAAACCGCCACGAATAACAGCGCCGTTACCAGCGCAATGCCTCGATGTTTTTTGGTTCGGCTCGTCATGGTTCTAACCCCCAATCTTACTTATGTGCAGCCTTACGACCCCCATAAAATATAAGATTTAAACCCTCTCACGACTGCCAAAACCAGAAATGTTTTTATTCGCTGGTCCGATAAAATATCAGAAAATGTCCGTAGCACGGGCGTCTCGCCCGTGTAATCTGCTTGAGGCGACACGGTCAAGCTTTGCCTGGCCGTGGAATTTCCTCTTTCCTATGGAACCAGTGAGTTGAGATAATCCTCCAGGTTCGTATAACCGTCGCCATCCGGGTCGCCGTTGCGGTCGGAGGCGTCACCAATGCTGAGCCCGTGTGCCGTTTCCCAACTGTCCGGCATCCCATCCAGGTCCGTATCCGCAGGCGCCGTGCCCCCGTTGATCGTGCCCAGGCCGCCAACATCCGGATAATCATACACGATCCCCCCGGTCTGCGTGACGACCTCGTTGATCACGCGGGTGTCGATCGCATCCCGCACGAGCGAACATCCGGCATCGGCCAGCACCCGTGTGTAAGCGGCCTGAGGCGTATCCATCGCCACCGGCGGATACACATACGGCTGCTCGACCACGTCCGGCATCTCTGAGGCCCTCAGCATCGCCAGCCCCAGGTCCGCTCCGTCCGCTGTCCCGTTCCTGTTCGAATCGATCCTGTTATCGTCAAAGTACAGGTGATAGTTGCTGTTGCCGCCGATGACCATAACTCCATCCTCGGTCGTCGTGCTCGGTCCGGCGATGTAATAGTTGCCGATGCAGTTGGCAAAGCACTGCCCGCCGGTGTTGCCGCCGGCGATGTAGGGAGCAAAGCCCCAGTCATACGCCACGTTGTTGCGGTAATCGAACGTGCCCTTGTTCTTGGGGTTGCGGTCGTTGTTGTGCGCATAGAGATTATGATGCCACGTCAGAATCGGTCCCTCCAGCAGGCTGCCTTTGGAATGTAAGAGACAATTCAGACCCTCGCTCACGATGCACCATTGCACCGTGACGTTGCGGGACCTGTTAATTGACAGCACCTCGTCCGTTCCCCAGGAAACCGACACATGGTCCAGGATGACATTATCGCATAGTTCGTTCAGGCTCAGGGCATCGTCCGGTGTGCCGCTGCTGGTATAGCGCACCCGCACGTACCGCATGATGATATCATCCGCCTCAATCGAGATGCCGGGTCCGGCGATGCTGATGCCGTCGCCCGGCGCGGTCTGGCCCGCGATCGTCAGCCGGTTCTTCGTGATCGAAAGCCGCTTGCTCAACACGATCTGCCCGCCCACATCAAACACAATCGTCCGGTCGCTCTGGCTCACGGCGTCCGGCAGGCTGCCTGCGCCGCTGTTATTCAAATTGGTCACGTGATAAACGCTGCCTCCCCGGCCGCCCTTGGTAAAGCGTCCGAACCCTTCCGCCGTCGGAAACGCCGGCGTCGACGTCCTGAACTGCCAGACGGGCCCCGTAACCGTTCCAAATTCACTGATGCAATCGACCCGCCAAAAGTACAGCGTATTGCTTGTGACCGCCGGGCTCATTAGCCCGGGCGTATCGGTATCCGCAAGATACGCCGGCGGATTCTGGGTTCCGAAGTAAACCCTGTAACTGCTTGGCGCAAAGACGCTCTTCCACGAAAGCTGCACGCCGCCAAGCGGATACTTGTTGTCCGTGCTGCCGTTTGCGGGCGACGGGCTGACCGCGCCGACAGCGCCTGTCGTGAACTGCCAGACATCGCCAGCGATCGTGCCGCCGGGCCCGATACTATCCACCCGCCAATAGTAGACGGTTTGCGGCGTCAAGAGCGGCGACGCGATCGTTTCCGTTGCCGTATGCGCATAGAAAGCCGGGTTCGCCGACGTACCAAAATAAATGTCGTAACTTTCTGCTCTATACCCCGGCCCCCAATGAAGCACAGCTTTGTTAGCTTCGGTCGCTGCGCCGGACTGGCCATTAGAGGGCGATAAGGCGAACGCCTTCAGGCCGCCGGTCGTAAACTGCCATAGATTACCCGCATTCACTTCCGAGCAATTCGCGCTGGCTGTTCGCCAGTAATATGTCGTCGAAGGCTGCAGGAGCGGAACCTCCATGTGATTGGTCGTGGTCCCGCCAAGGTAGTAGGGCACTTCGGCCGCCAGCCAATCCTGCGCCATAGCGTTCAGATCGGCTGCATCAACCTGGCCGCTGCAGTCCGTGTCCGCGCAATAAGGTTCGATTGGCTCGTTCTGCCAGGCCGCCGCCGCATAGCTGAAATCCTGCAAGTCGACCTGCGTGCTCCCGTCGATATCGCCCGCGTACTTCAAAGCATTCGTAACGCTCTGCGCATTCGTTCCAAAATAGAGATCGCTCATCTGCGCGACCAGCCCTTTCGACCACTGCAGCGCGGCAGGCGAATCATAGACAGTTTCACCATCGGCGGGAACGGGATTATACGCGTGATGCGCCACGTCAATGCAATTGGAAACCTTAACATCATCGATCATTCCGCGAAAATTGCGTTCGGCCCCTTTCTGTCCCAGTGAGGGTGACGTAGACCCAAAAGTAATATCGCTGTTGACCGCCCGCATTGGCAAGGTGCCTACAGCCGATGCGCTCAGCACGTCGCCGGTTGTCGTGTCCGTGACTGTAAGTATAACATTCCGGTTCACATCATATGTGCCCACAATGTGAAGCCACCGGTTTTTTAATGTTCCAATTCGAACCTGAACGGTGATCTTATTTTTTGCATCGTAATAAACCTTGAAGATGAGAGCATCCGGTTGGGTTCCTCCCGGCCATAAATACAGCTCGAACGCCGAAGATAAGCACAGGTAGGTCGTATCGGCTCCAAGATCGGTCGGCATCGCTGTAAAATACATCATGCAATCGAGCTTGACTTCATTGTAGGACGACGACCAAAAGTCCGGGCAATTGGCGAATTGTCCGCCCTCGAACAGCAGGGCGTTGCCTGCGTATCCCGCTACAACGGTCGGCGGCGTCTCGTTCAGCGCCGACCGCCACAGCAGCAAATCGTGATCCCTTCCGGCGTGCTGCGCATCGTCATCGGCCGTATATGGCAAATCCTGCGTATCGTAATAGATGCTCTCCATCTGCCACAAACCCACCGTCCCCAGGTCATCCTCCAGCGCAGAGGCATTGAATTGCAGAAATGATAAAAACAAAAACGCCGCCCAAATCGTTCGATTTCTCATACACCCTCTCAAAAATGATGAATCAGCGAAGGCAGGGCATATCTGCCCCCGATTATTTATGATGGGCAGATGCGATTTTTGGCCTGAAAAACCGCCAAAAAATCACTTTTCTTCCGCGTGGTAGCTGCTTCGCGTGAATGGCGAACTCTGCACCCACGAAAACCCCAACGCAAGAGCCTGCTGCCTCCACCACTCGAACTTCTCCGGCGTGACAAACTCTTCCACCTCCAGCGACTCCTTGCTTGGTTTCAAATATTGTCCCAGCGAAAGCCGGTCGCAGCCAATTGCCCGCAAATCCTTCAGCACGTGCATGAGATGCTCGTCCGTTTCTCCCAGGCCCAGCATCAGTGACGATTTCGTCTGCGTCCGCGGCCAGGCCTTTTTGGCCTTTTCCAGCAGGTCCAGCGAGCGCCTGTAATCGCCGCCGGGGCGTGCCTTGGAATAGAGGGCGGGTACGGTCTCTATGTTATGCCCGAATATGAACGGCAGCGCCTCACCTAATATCGCTATCGCCTCTTCCTGACAATCGCGAAAATCCGGCACCAGCAGCTCAAACTCAAGTGAGGGAATCTCGTTTCTGCATTGCTGTATCACATCACGAAAATGCGCGGCGCCGCCATCTTTGAGGTCGTCGCGGTCTACACTGGTGATAACAAGATACTTGAGCCCCATCTTATTCGCCATTGCCGCCACGCGCAGCGGCTCCGTTGCATCCGGCGGCAGCGGCCTTCCGTGTCCCACCGAACAGAACCGGCAGTTCCGCGTGCAGATATTTCCCAGGATCAAAACCGTCGCCGTCCCCCGGCTCCAGCAGTCCCCCTTGTTCGGGCAGTTGGCGTTCGTGCAGATCGTCTCCAGTCCCAGCTCATGCAGCGTCTGATGCGTTTGCATAAAGGTTTCGCCCTCGCCGATCCGGCGCTTGAGCCACTGGGGCAATCTTCTTTTTACATTCTGCTCTGTCATTGCTTTATTTTTTTGCCACAGAGAACACGAGAACTCAGAGATAAAGATATTAAGGCGCGCTTGCTCCTTATTTTGCTTTAGGCCCGAATACTTCTTTACACAGCTTATGCAGTTGTCTTTTCACTTGGGCCATATCTGCCCGCTTTCCTGTTTCTTCAAGCACGGACGTCATCTTCACTCCATCCAGCCCGCACGGCACAATGTACTTAAAGATGCTCAGATCGTTGCAGATGTTGAGCGCGATTCCATGAAACGTCACCCATTTTTTGATCTGTACGCCCACGGACGCGATCTTCTTTTCGCCCACCCAGAGACCGGGCAGACCCTTTTTACGCTCGGCCTCGACGCCCAGACCATCCAGCAGCTCGATGTCGATGCCTTCCAGCGCCCGCACATACTCGCTTACACCCATTTGAACCGACTTGAGCTTCAAAACCGGGTACACTACGACCTGCCCCGGGTTGTGCGCGGTCGTTCCGCCGCCGCGGCCGACCTGCGCCAGCGTAACGCCTGCCTGGGCCAACTGCTCCGGCGTTGCCAGCAGCTTGTTCTCGCTCTTCCGCGCTCCCAGCGTGATGACCGCCGGATGCTCTACGATCAAAACCGTGTTAGCGATTTCATTGGTCTGTCGCTTCAGGCACAAGTCTGTCTGCAGTGCCAGCGCCTCGGCGTAGCCCATCAGCCCGCCGTCAATAACCTCAATCACTGACTCCACTTGCGCCTTTTGCATCAGCTGCGTCCAAAACTCAATCGAATCCCTAGAATAACATTTCTTTTGCAGAATTGCAAACCTCGTAACCTATTTTCTCTCACACCATGAGATATTTGTTGACTTCTCAGCGATTTTTGTCATACTAGAAGCCAAAATCCAAAACTCATAATTCAAAGTTATGAAAGGGGACTTATGGCTATCGAACTCAAAAAGCAATTTGCGTACAGTCTTGTCGTTCCAACCAGCATGGGCATCCGCCTGACGCCGATCGACGGCCAGCCGATGCACGTGGGCCGCACGCTCATCATGCAGGCGACCAGTGCCGAAACGAACGTAGCCACAGTCTCCTCGTACCTTGGCCTGCCTGTCAAAGTTTTGACCACGTTCGTCAAAGGCAGCCCCATCGCACAGTTTATCAAGGACGACCTGGCCAGCCGCCGGCTGCAATATGAAGGCAAAGAGGTCGAGCAGGGCGGCCCGTGGGGTTATCGGCACCAGTTCAACCTGGCTGACTCGGGCTACGGCAGCCGCGGCCCGCGCGTGCACAACGACCGTGCCGGCGAGGTCGGCCGCACCCTCAACGTTAAGGATTTCGACCTGGATCGCCTGTTCGGCAAAGAAGGGGTGCAGATCGTTCATCTGTCCGGCCTCATCGGCGCCCTTTCGCCCGAGACCGGGACGTTCTGCCTTGAACTTGCCCGCGCGGCCAAGAAGTATGGCACGCGCATCTCCTTCGACCTTAATCACCGCGCCTCATTCTGGAAGGGCCGCGAGGCCGAGCTGCATCGCATCTTCTGCGAGATTGCCTCGCTGTCGGATATTCTCGTGGGCAACGAAGAGGACTTTCAGCTTTGCCTGGGCGTCGAAGGCCCCGAGGCCGGCGGCAAGGACCTGGCCGCCAAGATCGAAAGCTTCAAGGGCATGATCAACGCGGTCAAAAAGGCCTACCCCAACGCCAGCGTCTTTGGTACTACGCTCCGACAGGTCATCAGCGCCAATACGCACCTCTGGGGCGCCATCATGGCCGAGGGCAGCAACTGGCACGTCATCGAACCGCGCGAGATCCACGTCCTGGACCGCATCGGCGGCGGCGACGGCTTCGTCGGCGGCATGCTTTACGCCATCCTCAAGGGCTGGGCGCCCGAGAAATGGTGTCAGTTTGCCTGGGCCACCGGGGCACTGGCCACGACCGTGCTGACCGACTACGCACAGCCGGCGGACGAGGACCAGGTCTGGAGCATCTGGCAAGGCAACGCCCGCGTCAAACGCTGAATCTTGAAACGCTGATTGCCTGATTGCACTGAATAATACATATTAAAAATCAGCGAAATCAGTGTTAAAATAATCTCTGAGTTCTCTGTGTCCTCTGCGGCAAAGATTATTTGGAAGGAAGCGAGCTATGCTGAGAACCGCCTGGAAACTGTTGCGCACGGCTATCATCGTCATCGGGGTGCTGCTGACGTTCTTTGCCGCCCTTGAGGTCCTTCGCGCCTACCAGACGCTCTATAATTTCCAACCCGTCGTTGCCTACATCTTCCTGGCCGTCGTGCTTGGACTGCTCATCTGGCTCTTTGCCTATGTCTGGATCAACCTGGCGGCCTTCCCGCGCCCGCTTATTGCGCCGCGCATCGATGATGTCGAAACCGCCTCCGAGCATCAGCTCAAGAAACACCTGCACTACCTTCGCCGGTTCATGCAGAGGCTTGCCATCAACGAACTGCTTTCGGAGTCACAGCGTATGCTGCTGGCCGAGGCCGCGGCCCGGCTGGAGTCGCCGCTGCCCTCCGATCGCGGCGGCTGCCTGGCCCTCATCCACTCCATGGAGAACGACCGCATCCGCCCCGCGCTCAAAACGCTTGACGATCTCGCCTCGCGCCAGGTCCGCGATTCGATGCGCGACATCATGCTCTTTGTGACGCTGAGCCCCTACAAGTCCTCGGACCTGCTGATCGTGCTCTATCGCAATCTGATGATGCTCGTCCGCATCGTGCGCGTGTATCGCGTTCGCCCGGCCCTGACAGAGCAAGTCCGCATCTTCTCCGATATCATTAACGTCATCGCGACGGTCAACTACATCAACATGGGCAGGAACCTCATCGAGGGTATCGGCTCGCGCGTTCCCGGCGTGGGTCGTTTTATCGATGACATCGCCCAGGGCATCGGCGCCGGCTTCATGACCACCATCGCAGGCCATGCCGCCATGGACCGCTGCCGCAGCTTTCGCGGCTGGAACGAACAGGAGGCCAATCGCCACATGCTCACACAGGTTGGCGATTTCTACACCGACGTCAAGGATATCTTCTTTAAGGATGTGTGGGGCTCGCTCCGTTCGCGTGCCGGCGTCACCATCGGCGACGCCAAGGAAAAGGTCGCCGACGCCATCGACGAAACCGGCTCGGCCCTCGACGACTTCATCCGCACCCCCATCAAGGCCGTCTACACCGCGGGCCAATCCGTCATTGACTTCTCCGCCGCAGGCGCAGCCGCCGTCCGAGACTCCGGCACTCAAGGCGTTTCCCTATTGTCAAAAGCTCTGAGAAAAACCGGTCGTCTGTTCAAAAAACCATTCAGCAAAGGAAGGTGAGAAAGAGATTATGCCTAACGGCGATCCAGATTTTTACCAGTATAAACTCCCACTCTTGGAAGCTTTCTTTGCTAAGATTACACCAGTTTTGGAATCATTTGCGGAAACTCACAATTTGAAGATTGAAAAATACTACCATCAAGGTGCATCTTGGTCACTTATGTTCAAGCATCCTGAGGGCGGAATAGGACAAATTGAAGTTCTAAAAATTGAAAATGTTGTTCTTATTTGTGAATCTTGGTGGATAGATGATTATGATACGTCAACGCGTTTTTTCAAATATTCTCCTGGGAATAGAACTGAATTGGCGCATACAGCGTTGCGCCAAGCCTTAGAGACTGCACTGCAGAGAATTGTACAATGGCGCAAGGAAGAATTGATGCCGGACAAGATTCAACCCCCTTGGAGTAATAGCTGTTCAAAAGAGAATTTTTCCAAGCAGTTCGAGAGTTTACCGGAGCTAAAATTGTGAGTGCCTCTATTAATTTAAAGGCAGATATAACGCTGAGTTCTCTGTGGCAAAAGTACTATTATATCTGTGAAAATCTGTGTTAATCTGTGGCTAAACATTAAACCTCTGAGTTCTCTGTGTTCTCGGCGGCAAAGATATTATTAAACTGAAAATAGGAAATTGAAAATTGGAAATGAACCTCGGCCCGCAGCCGATTGAAGACATCCTGAAGAAGCATAATCTTAAAGCGCACGACCTTGTTGCCGCCTCGAACGAGCAGATCACGCACAAGATGGTCGCGCGTGCCTGCAAGGGCCGCCGCCTCTCGCGCAATGTCCAACTCAAGATCCTCCGCGCCCTCAACCGCGCCAGCGCACAGAACTATACGCTCAGCGACGTCTTCACCTATTAAACATCAATCCTTTCATCAAAACTCGCCGTCTTAAGAGAATTGCCTACGGCAACTAAGGCCAAAACTGATTTTGGCATGTCATCATCTCGCTTAACCTTGCATTGTCCATAAAGTCCATAGCAAATGGAAAGGCCTGCCATGAGCCTGGTTTTTGAAACGGTTATTTCCGAGGGCATCGGCGACATGAGCTATCTGGTCGGCGATGATGCAGCAGGCATTGCCGCTGTAATCGACCCGCGTCCCGATTGTGACGATTACATCCGCATCGCCCGAAAGCACCGTGTCGCGATTCGCCACATCATTCAAACGCACATCCACGAAGATTTCGTCAGCGGTGTTCGGCAATTGGCAGCGCGGGTAGGCAACGCGACAATTCATGTCGGCCGCTCTGAAGAAGACGAGTACGGCTATTCTGCAAACCTGCTGAGGCAGGACGATACCATTGAGCTGGGTTCCGTGTCGCTTCGCGTTCATTACACGCCGGGACACACGCCGGAACATATTGCCCTGCTGGCAAGTGAAAAGGGCCGCTCGAGCCCCTACGCCGTCTTTACGGGCGGTTCCCTCTTGATCAACGCCGTCGGACGCAGCGATCTGCTCGGCCCCGAGCGTTTCGATGAAATGCTGCAAAAGCAATATCGCACGCTCACGGAATTTTACGCAAGACTGGACGATGGTGTGATCGTGCACCCGACGCACGGGCACGGTTCGGCATGCGGGTCGGCCATCGGAGATCGTGTTAGTTCCACGATCGGCTATGAACGCGCCACGAATAAATACATGAAAGCCGGATCCTATGAGGAGTTTAAGAAGCTTTCGGTCGAGGATCTGTCGCAGCGGCCGGTCTATTATCCGCGGCTGAAAGTCATTAACACGGAAGGCCCGCAGGTATTTGGATATAGGCCGATTGCCCCCGCCCTGACGCCGCATGAATTCAATGAATTAGCGCAATCCGCCGACAGCACCGTAATCGATACGCGTTCGATGCTTGAGTTCGGCGGCGGCCACATTGCCGGCGCCATGAACATCGAAGATCGCGGAGAATTATCCGTTTGGGCCGGATGGATGCTGGACCCCGGCCAGCCGCTGGCCCTGGTTCTCAAAGATGATAGCAAGCTCGATGAGGTCGCAGCGTTCTTCTGGCGTACGGGATTTACAAAGTTTGTCGGGTACCTCGTTGGCGGCATGCCTGCATGGGCGCAATCCGGCTTGCCGCTGGAATGCCTGCCGCAAATCGACGTCCACAAACTGCATGAAAATCTCGGCCACATGCAAATAGTGGATGTACGATCTGATAACGAATGGAAGAGCGGGCGCGTTGCCGGAGCCAAACACATTTACCTGCCTCAACTTCCAAAGCGCATGTCGGAGTTGGACAAGGCGGCGCCGACCGTGACGTATTGCGGCAGCGGCTACCGTGCCAGCATCGCGGCAAGCCTGCTCAAAAGAGCGGGGTTCGCCGATGTCCGCAATGTCCCCGGAAGCTGGGGCGCATGGCGAAAGGCGGATTTACCGATTGAAAAATAAGTACGTTGTGAAAAAAGCGTTCGTGGTGATGCTGATGAGCTTTTAATCGCAAAGATCTTTGCCAATGGGATTTGCTGAACCGGCTTTTTGAGCTCGTAAGCGGGACAGGCGCTCATGACTTTTAAAAAAATGTCATTTTCGCGAATTTAATCATGGCTTGCGTTTGACCCTGCCGGGCCTTTCTGCTATACTTGGACCGTAATGTTAACCAATGAAGAGAAACGGGGGCCGATATGCGACACTTTAATTCATTGGAAAACCTGGACCAGCTTGGCTCTGCACAAAAGACAAGGCTGAATGCCGTCACACAGAGATTTGCATTCCGCAGCAACGAGTATTATCTTTCACTCATCGACTGGGACGACCCGCTCGACCCCATCCGCCGCATCATCATTCCCTCGCTGGATGAACTGCGCGACGGCGGCCGCATGGACCCGTCCGATGAGCACAGCTACACCGTCCTGCCCGGCCTGGAGCACAAATATAATTCGACCGCGCTGCTGCTGGTCAGCAATGCCTGCGAGGGCATCTGCCGTTATTGTTTTCGCAAGCGGGTCTTCATCCGCCCGCAGAAAGAAACCCTCAACGACCTGGACGCCGCGATAGAGTATATCGGCGCGCATACGGAGATTACCAATGTCCTGCTTACCGGCGGCGATCCGCTGGTCCTGCCCACCGCCAGGCTGTCGCACATCATCGGAAAACTGCGCGGCATCGAGCACGTGCAGATCATTCGCATCGGCAGCCGTGTCCCGGTATTTAATCCGTTTCGCATTCTCGACGACCCCACGCTGGCCGACTTGCTTGACAAGTACAGCCTCCCGTCCAAGAAGATCTACATCATGACGCATTTCTGCCATCCGCGCGAACTCACGGAAACAGCGATCCGCGCCGTGACAATCTTGCAGAAGGCCGGCGCCATCATCACGAATCAGTGCCCGCTCATCCGCGGCGTCAACGACGACCCCGCTGCGCTTGCCGAGCTGCTGCGCAAGGCCTCCTTCGCCGGCATCGTGCCGTATTATCTCTTCCAGTGCCGACCGGCACTGGGCAATTACGCCTACACCGTGCCCATCGAAGAAGGCTATCACATCCAGGAGGCCGCCAAGGCCATGGTCTCGGGCCTGGCCAAGCGCATCCGCTTTGTCATGTCGCACTCCACCGGAAAGATCCAGATCCTCGCCGTCACGGACGAACATGCGATCTTCAAATATCATCGCGCCGCCAATGATGAAGACAGCGGCAAAGTCCTTATCTGCAGATCCAATCCGGCAGCCCGCTGGCTGGAGGATTATGAAGAGTGCAGCCCGGATCGATATGATCCGGACGTGTGTGGTTTGGAAGATCACAATTGATCGGATCTGTTCAGCAGTGCGCAAATAAAAGGGACAGGCGTGATGCCTGCCCCTTTGATTGCTATCGACTCACGATTCACGACTCACAACTATTGACTATTTGATCGCGGCGTGATACTCCTGCAAGGACTTGACCGACGCATCCGACTGCATCCGGGCCGCGATGCCCCGCGCCGTCGCCGCCGCCGCGGTCGCCGTCGTGATATACGAGATCTTATACTTGATCGCCGCCTTGCGAATGTACGAATCATCATGCTGGCTCTGCTTGCCGTCCGGCGTGTTGATGATCAGTTGGATTTCCTTGTTCTTGATCTGATCCACGATGTGCGGGCGGCCTTCGTGCATCTTCAGGATCTTCTCCGCTTTGATGCCGTGCGCGTTCAAATGCTTAAACGTGCCGTCCGTGGCGACGATCCGAAATCCCATCGCGGCGAATTGCCTGGCCGTTTCGAGGATCTGCTTTTTGTCATCATCCGCGACCGTGATCAGCACCGTTCCCGCCAGCGGCAGCGTCTCCTGCGCGGCCTCCTCCGCCTTGAAGAACGCCACTCCGGGTGAATCCGCCAGACCGAGCACCTCCCCGGTGGACCGCATCTCCGGCCCCAGCAGCGGATCCACTTCCGGGAACATCCGGAATGGGAATACCGCCTCCTTCACGCCGTAATGCGGTACCTTTCTCTTCTTGAGCTTCAGGTCGGACAGCTTCTTGCCCAGCATCACCTGCGTGGCCAGCCGCGCCATCGACAGCCCGCATACCTTCGACACCAGCGGCACCGTCCGCGAGGCCCGCGGGTTGGCCTCCAGTACGTACACCTTATCCTCGGCGATGGCGTACTGGATATTCATCAGGCCGACCACCTTCAGCGCGATGGCGATCCGTTTGGTGTACTCTTCGATCGTCGCCAGGTGCTTCTTCGGGATCGACACCGACGGCAGGATGCAGGCCGAATCGCCCGAGTGAATGCCCGCCAGCTCGATGTGCTCCATCACCGCCGGCACGAACGCATCGGTGCCGTCGGCGATGGCATCCGCCTCGGATTCGATGGCATTCGTCAGGAACTTATCGATCAGGATGGGCTTTTCGGGCGTGACCTCGACCGCCGCCTCCATGTAGCGCGTCAGCATCGGGTCATCATAAACCACTTCCATGCCGCGCCCGCCCAGCACATACGAAGGCCGCACCATCAGCGGGTAGCCGATCTGCCGCGCCAGCTTCAGCGCCTCTTGGACGTTCGTTGCCGAGCCCGCCTTCGGCATCGGGATGTCCAGTTTCTCCATCGCCGCGCGGAACATCTCGCGATCCTCGGCCAGGTCGATCGACCTGGTGGATGTGCCGATGACCTTCACGCCGGCCTCTTCAAGCTGCCGCGCGATGTTCAGCGGCGTCTGCCCGCCGAACTGCACGATGACGCCTTCCGGTTTTTCCTTCTCATAGATGCTCAGCACGTCCTCGACCGTCAGCGGTTCAAAATACAGCTTGTCCGAGGTATCGTAATCCGTCGAGACCGTCTCGGGGTTGCAGTTCACCATGATCGTTTCAATGCCCTCGTCCCGCAGCGTAAACGCCGCGTGCACACAACAGTAGTCAAACTCAATCCCTTGCCCGATGCGGTTGGGTCCGCCGCCCAGCACCATGACCTTGCGGTTCTTCGTCGTGCCGACGCTGTCCTTTGCATTGTACGTGCTGTAGTAATAGGCCGCGTTCTCTACGCCGCTTACAGGTACAGGCTCCCAAGCCTCCACGATGCCCAGCGCGATGCGCTGTTTGCGGATCGTCTCTTCCGTGACGCACAGGATCTTGGCCAGGTACCGGTCCGCGAACCCATCCTTCTTGGCCTGCTTAAGCAGCGCATCCGGCAAGGCCTTGCCTTTATACTTCAGCAGTTTTGCTTCAAGATCGACCAGTTCCTTCATCTGTTCGATGAACCAGACCTTGATATCCGTCAGCGTGTGCAGGTCCTCGACCTTGGCGCCCTTGCGAAGCGCCTCGTACATCAGCCACTGCCGTTCACTGGTTGGGAACTTCAGCCGTTCCATCAGTTCATCAAGCGAAAGCTGGTTGAAGTACTTGGCGAACCCGAGCCCGTACCGGCCGTTTTCCAACGAGCGGATGGCTTTCAAGAAAGCCTCTTTGTAGTTCTTACCGATGCTCATCACCTCGCCGACGGCCCGCATCTGCGTACCGAGCTTGTCTTCGATGCCTTTGAACTTTTCGAAGGCCCAGCGCGCGAATTTGACCACGACGTAATCGCCCGAGGGCGTGTACTTATCCAGGGTTCCATCGCGCCAGTAGGGGATCTCGTCAAGCGTCAGCCCGCCGGCCAGCATCGAGCTGACCATCGCGATCGGAAACCCGGTGGCCTTCGAGGCCAGCGCCGATGACCGCGACGTTCGCGGATTGATCTCGATCACCACGACGCGGTCCGAATTCGGGTCATGAGCGAACTGTACATTGGTGCCGCCGATAACGCCGATGGCATCTACGATGTCGTAAGCATATTTCTGCAGGCGGGCCTGCAGTTCCTTGCTGATGGTCAGCATCGGAGCGGTGCAGTACGAATCGCCGGTATGCACGCCCATGGCATCGACGTTCTCAATGAAGCAGACGGTGATCTTCTGCCCCTTGGCATCCCGCACGACCTCCAGCTCCAGTTCCTCCCATCCCAAAACCGATTCTTCGATGAGGATCTGTCCGACGAGGCTGGCGGCGATGCCCCGAGCCGCGACCGTCTGGAGTTCATCAATGTTATACACGATCCCGCCGCCGGTACCGCCCATCGTATAGGCCGGACGAACAACGACAGGGTAGCCCATCTCGGAGGCGATCTTCTCGGCGTCTTCCACGGTGTAGGCCGGGGCGCTCTTGGGCATATCGATGCCCAGCCGGTTCATCGTGTTTTTGAACTCGATACGATCCTCGCCCCGTTCGATGGCGTCGATCTGCACGCCGATGACCTTGACCCCGTACTTGTCCAGTACCCCCTTCTTGGCCAGTTCCGATGACAAATTCAATCCGCTCTGGCCGCCCAGGTTCGGCAGCAGGGCGTCCGGCCGTTCCTTTTCGATGATCTTGGCCATCGTCTGCCAGTTCAGCGGCTCGATATACGTCACGTCCGCCATGCCCGGGTCGGTCATGATCGTCGCCGGGTTGGAATTCACCAGCACGATCTTGTAGCCCATCTTGCGAAGCGCCTTGCAGGCCTGCGTCCCTGAATAGTCAAACTCACAGGCTTGCCCGATGATAATAGGACCCGACCCGATGATCATTATCTTATGTATATCCTTGCGTTTGGGCATCTTTGATTCTCCTGCAGAAGTTCGTCGTCTTTTAAGCCAATTACATCGCCGCCGTCCGGAAGTTCAGTCATGCACTGTTTAAGCTTTGTAAGTAAACAGTTCAAATTGCGGTCAATAAAACCGACTGGCCCCTGTTTGTCAATTCTATAAACGCTTATTGTAGCCATTAGCATGGTGAATAAAGCTTTCTCTGTGAGCTTTATCCGGAATAAGGAAATCTCAATTCTCTTCAAAACTTGTTTTATACCCCTTGCAAGGGCCTTCTTGAAACGGTACATTACGCCTCTGGCCTTTGGCCACCCGGAGAGGTGTCGGAGCGGCTGATCGAGCTGGTTTCGAAAACCAGTGTGCTCGTAAGAGTACCGCGGGTTCGAATCCCGCCCTCTCCGTTCTTCGCTGCGCTGCGAACGGCAGGCCGTTCTAAACTATTTTAAGATGCATGCTTTTGTACCTGGTGAGTGAGGCCATGTGGTACACTTATGTCTTGAAAATGGCCGATGGCGAGTACTACGTTGGATCCACCAACGACTTAAAGAGGCGAATGCAAGAGCATGCTGCCGGAAGGGATACAGCAACAAAATGGCGACTGCCGGTACACTTGGACGCCTATATCGCGGTGAATTTGGAGAGCACGGCTCGCAGTCTTGAAAAGTATCTCAAGACATCCTCTGGTAAAGCAACCCTGAGGAAGAGAATTTTACCCGGCGAAGCGTAGCGTAGTCGGGCCCGCCCTCTCCGTTCTTCGCTGCGCTGCGAACGGCAGGCCGTTTCATTGCATTTCGTTTCACTTCGAGCGGCAGGGGGTTCCATTGCATTTTCCTGCTAAATGTTGACAAGACAGGCCGATTTTTATAAAATGGGTTCTATTAGCATCCATAACCACATCCATGAGGCGGGATATGAAAAAAGCAGCAGGGCTTATTGTAGCGTTGTCGTTCCTGGTTCTTTCGACGAATTCATTCGCCTCCAGGCTTATCGAAGTAAAAGTCATTGACAAAGATTACATCATGGCCCGTTTTTTTGATGGCGAGGTTCTTTTTGTCGATGACGGGCTTGGGAGCACCGCCTACACGTCTGACCATAACACAGCCAATAACTATAAAGTGCTCTACGGCAGCGGACTGAATACGGCCAATGCCGTCCTCACGGCCAACTGGGTGATCAAATCCGCGGACGATGCAAACTATGGCGGAGCGGGTCTGAATCCCTTGGGGTGCTTCCGTAAATCCAAGCTCAACGGCATGGCGGAAATGGACTGGAGCGGTTCGGACTTTGTTTATGACCATACCATGGAACACACGATCTACTTGAGATTGCCGCATTCGATGGTGCAGGGCAGCGTCTATACGGTCGAGATGAACGCCAACACAAACTCAGATGTGCTCAGCCAAAGCGTGACATTCAATATTTTCAGCAGCCGCTCGGAATCGGTCCACGTGAACGTGGTGGGCTACCCGAGTGACGCAAGCATCAAAGCCGCCGACCTGTACATCTGGATGGGCAATGGCGGCGCGCGGGACTATGCGACGTTCGCCGGCAAGAAGGTTTACATTTATAATGTCGACACCGATACCGCGCAGGAGGTTGGGACGGTGGCGTTGTGGAAGAACAGCACGAACAATGACGTGGGCTGGTTTAACCTGACCGCTTCGAACGTGTGGAAGGCCGATTTTACCGGCTTCAATACGCCGGGCACGTACCGGCTTGCCATCGAGGGGGTCGGCTGCAGCGAGGATTTCGAGATCAAAAGAGACATCTATTTCGAACCGTTCCGCGTCAGTACGCTGGGCTTTTTCTACATGCGGATCGGCCAGAACGATCGCTACGGCACGATGCCCGTCCCGCGTCGGCCTCTGTACATCGCGGGCGTTTCGCCGGCGAATACCAAGGTCTATATCACCACGATGCAGCCATGGCACGCTCAATGGGACAGCTTCTCAGGAGGCGATAAGTGGGATAATCCGCCTGGGCCGCTTACATGAAAGCGGGCAGTCCGCAAAACAACAATGCCTACGGGGGCCATTCCGATGCGCTGGATTGGGACAGGCATCTTGGACACATTTCCATTATTTATGACATGCTGCTGCCCTACATTCTGACCAATGGTAAACTGAACGAAGATGATCTGGGCATCGCCGAGAGCGGCAACGGCATTCCTGATATTCTGGACGAGGCCCGCAACGAGGTGGATTTCTGGCTCCGCCTGCGCGATGGAGACGGCTACAGTCACGGCCTGACCAATCCCAATAGCAGCAACGTCCTCTACCAGGCGGGAACCACGCCGATTGCTGCGTGGGCCAGCGCTGCCAATGCCGCCATGCTGGCCGATTGTTTTATGATCGCCGGACTGGACGATCTGAAGGTTACGTATCGCGACGCGGCGGTCACCGCCTATAATTATGCGTCGGCTCTGCCGGACCCGATGCTCAGCGCCCAGCAGGACATCGGGCATGGAAGGATCCGGGGCAAAGACCTCAAGATGACGGCGGCCGCGTATCTGTATAACGTGACTGGAAATACGGTTTACGAAGATATGGTTAATTCGCTGTCCTCAAGCGACATAACATCCAACACCTCCATAATAAATTATTATGACGAAAACAACGAAAACAATAATAAGAATCAGCTTTGGGGCATAGCCGGTTGTCTGAGGACCCAACAACCAGTTCATTATCCGACTTTGTTCAGCCGGATGAAGGCTTCTGTTATCAACGAAGCCAAGAACGTGGAAGCGAATAACATGAACTTGCGACCTTCCCGCAGGGCCACCGATAATCTGTCCGGATATTGGAAGACCGCGCACAACGTGCAGCGGTCACTCGTTGCGCATGCCGTTACCGACAGCAGCTCGGATAAAACGTTATTCGAGAAAGCCATGCTGCTGGAGGCGGACTGGGGCCTTGGACGCAACAGCGCGAATATCATTTATATGACGACCGCGACGACAAATCTTGCCGATAAGCGCAGCATTGAAAACGCTTATACCTCCGGCAGAGACGACGGCTCGCCCGGCGTGCATCCCGGCCACACACCCTATATCAACACCGACGACTGGGCATCAGGTATGGTCATGGGCCGGCCGAGTTGGATGACTGATAAATGTTACCCCGCGTATTCCGGCTGGCCCAAAGCGGAAGGTTATTTCAATACCCGCTACGTCTGGGCGCACGCGGAATTTACACCCCAGCAGACCATGCGCGGCAAAATGGCTCTATACGGCTACCTGTACGCGATTTATAAACAAACCGCCGACTTCGACGGCGACGCGGACGTTGACGCGGCGGATGCGGCGGTCCTTTTCAATACCTGGCTGAAGGTCCCGGCGGATGCCGGCTACGATTCGCGGGCAAACCTGTACGAAGATGCGGTCGGCGTTGTGGACCTATACGACTTTGCCGTCTTTGCCGGCAATTGGCTGATATCACCATGACAATTCAGCAAACGTATCATCGACGATGCAAGTGCGATCTAAAGGGGGCCAGAAAAGCTGCTGTAGTATCGTAACACTACGGCTCGGGCAAAGTCCCGGCAATGCCTTTCTCCCGCCAATCCAGCGAGCTTTCAGGTCCATGCCGTTTCACATCCAGCGGCAGTTTGCCAGCATAAACCTGACGGTAGCCTTTTGCCCGCATACACTCATTCACATACTTGTATTCATAACCTGCATTCGAAAAATCCGTTCGCTTGCTCAATTCTTCCAAGCACTTTGCATGGGCGTCTTTGCATTCATCAAATGTCGTTCCTTCCCGGTACCAATACTTGACGCATCCGCCCTGGACGAGAATAAGGGCTGACACAATAATCAAAACGGTCATCTGACGCATCGTCTTATTCCTTGTGGAAACAGCCGTTTGCCTCTATCGTTTTTTATCATGTTTTATAAGCAGCATGTCTAAAGCATTTCAGGCCGGAAGAGCCGCTTGTATTTGCTTGTGTTCGCTCCCGAGAGCATGAACACACCGTCGCCGCGGTAATGGATCGTGTCGGGATAGCGGGGCGATGTCGCCGCGTGCGCCTTGACCGCTTCGAAAATAAAGAAGTTGTATTTCTTTACCAGGCTGTCATCGGCCAGCCTGCATTCGAAATTCGCATAACACTCGGCGATGAGCGGTGCCTTGACCTGTGTGCCGGGCACGGCCGTAAGATCGAAGACGGCAAATTTGTCCGTATCGCGGCCTGAACAATTGCCGACTCGCACGACGGTCTCTGCCATATCCACGGTCGGAATATTGATCACGCATTCGCCGCTGCGTCGGATCATCTCAAAACTGTGGTCGCCCTCGCTGATAATGCAGCCCACCAGTGCCGGCGTGAACTCCATCATCGTGTGCCAGCCCATCGTCATGATATTCGTCTTGCCCTTCCATGCCGAGCTGACCAGCACGATCGGCCCCGGCTCCAGAAACCGCCGGATCTCGGCGGTTGGAAAATCCTTTTTTCTGCAGGTCTTCATAGGCGGCACTCAGTTCCTGATCCTGGCGTTCAAGCACTCACCTATGATTCTATCACGGCAGATGTCGCGCCGTACTCAGTTTTATCTTTAGAGGATTTGAGTCAAAACGACCGCATCCTTTTCATTCGAGGGCGTCTTTTTGCCTGCAAACCAGCCGTAGATCGTCGGCAGCACCAGCAAGGTCGCCAGCGTGGAGGTCGCAAGCCCGCCGGCCACCACCACCGCCAGCGGCTTCTGCACCTCTGACCCCGGGCCGGTCGCCAGCAGCATGCCAATAAGTCCGAACAGGGTTGTCAACGCCGTCATCAGGATCGGCCTGAGCCGAAGCATGCATCCGTGACGGATCGCAACGTCCAGGGAAGCGCCGTCTTTCTGAAGCATCGCGATGTAGGAAACCAGCACAATGCCGTTGAGCACGACGATTCCCAGCAGAACGAGAAAGCCGATAGAGGCCGGCACCGATAGATACATGCCGGACGCCATGAGCGCCAACACGCCGCCGACCAGCGCGAACGGAAGATTGCACATCACCAGCAACGCCAGCCGCATCGACTGGAACGTAACGTATAGCAGGACCACGATCGAGCCCACGATGATCGGCGTAATGATCATCAGCCGTCGGGCGGCCTGCCGCTGGTTCTCGAATTGTCCGCCCCATTCGATGTAGTAGCCGCTGGGCAGAGCGACCTTTTGCCTGATTTGCCCCATGGCCTCGGTCACGAACGAGCCGATGTCGCGGCCCTGCAAATTGAGTTCGACCGCCATGCGCCGCTGCGCGTTTTCCCGGCTGATCTGCACGGGACCTTCTTCCACGGTCACGCTGGCCAGTTCGTTAAGCGGTATGCTGTAACCTTGTGTCGAATCGATCATCAATTCGGACAGGGCCTGCGCGGAGTTGCGGGATGCGCTCGGCAGCCGCAGCGTCAGGTCGAACGCCTTGCTGCCCTGGTGAATGGTCGAGGCGGGTTTTCCGCCCAGCGCGATCTCGATTACGTCCAGCACATCGCTGACGTTCATCCCGTGGCGGGCGATCTTGTTTCGATCGACGCGAATGGATACGTAAGGCTGTCCCTCGGCGGCCTCGGTGACCAGGTCAGCGGCGCCTTCGACGCTCGAGAGCACTTCGGCAATCTCGCCGATCTTCTGCCGCAGCACCGCCGAATCTTCTCCGAACAATTTGACAATGACCTGGGCCCGCGTTCCGGCAACCAGTTCGTCGATCCGGCACTGGATCGGCTGGCTGAATCCATACGCAATGCCCGGAATGTCCTCAATGGCCTCTCGCATCCTGGCGAACAGTTCTTCTCTCGAAGCGGCGTTCTTCCACTCCGAGCGAGGCTTCATCAAGCCGACAAAACCTGTTTTTTCGACGCCTCGAGCCTCCAGCGCGATACCGGTCTGGCCTGTTTTGCCGACGACCGTTTCAAGTTCTTCGAACTGCATCAATCGTTTCTGCACCAAGTCTGCGATCATCGCCGAACGCTCAAGAGAAGTGCCCGGCGCAAGCACGATGTCCATATCGAAAGCCGCCTCATCCATGACGGGCACAAATTCCCTGCCCAAACGCCCGACGTTGATCGCTGCCGCTGTGATCAGTGCCCCCGAAATGAGGATCACCGCCCATTTGTTTTTCAGCGACCATTCCAGCGCGGGCGAATACAGTCTTTTGACCGCCGTCAGCAGCCGGCTGGGCCTTGCTTGGGCGGAGCGAAGGAACAATTCCGAAAGCGCCGGGGCAATGAACAAAGAGATCACGATCGAAGCCATCAAAGCGATGGCAACGGTAAAGGCCAGCGGCGAGAACATCTTTCCTTCCATGCCCCGGAGCAAAATGATTGGTACAAAGGTCAGGATGATGATCAACTCGCCGAACATACTTGGTTTGCGAACCTCCAGGGCCGCCGCCAGGATAGTCTTTAGCCGCGGATGCCGGTTCTGGTTCTCGGCCAGATGACGCTGAATGTTTTCAACCTGGATGATCGTGGCGTCCACCACCATACCCAGCGAGATCACCAGCCCGCCCAGCGACATCAAATTAGCGTCCAGCCCGATCAGTTTCATTACAATGAACGTCATCAGGACCGACAGCGGCAGCGCGACCGCTACGACGATAGCGCCGTGAACCGAACCGAGCAGCAGGAAGATGACAATACCGACCAGGATCACGCCTTCGATCATCGACTTGGTTACCGTGTTCATGCTCTGTTTGACGATCGCGGAGCGATCATAAAAAGGCTTGATCCGAATAGAGTCCGGCAGCAGCGTAGAGGCGTTGATCTCGGCCACTTTCGCCTTGATGCGTTCGATCACCAGCCGGCTATTCTCGCCTTTGAGCATCAGGGCCACGCCTCCGACCGCTTCGCCTTTGCCGTCCTGCAGCGCCAGCCCCTGACGAATGGCATGACCGGCGGTTACCTGCCCTACGTCCCTGAGATATACCGGCGTGCCGCCGTACGATCGAAGCATGATGCTCGAAATATCCTGCTCGTCCTCAAGCAGCCCGATGCCGCGGATCACGTATTGTTCGTTCGGCGTTTCAATCACGTTTCCGCCGACGTTCTTGTTGTTTTGCTGGATGGCGTCAAAAACGTCTCGTACCGACAGCTTATAGGTCAACAGCTTCTCCGGGCTCAAAATGACCTGGTATTGCTTCAGATAGCCGCCAAAGGAGTTGATCTCATTGATCCCTTCGACCCCCTTCAGGATCGGCGCGACCACCCAATCCTGCAGGGTCCGCAGTTCGGTCAGATACGCGATCCTCTCTTGGGGGTCCGAAGGCTCATTGCCCTCCAGCGTGTACTGGTAGATCTCCCCCATGGCCGTCACGATGGGCCCCATTTCGCTATCTACGCCCTCAGGAAGTCTTTCCTTCACGCCCGACAGCCGTTCAAAGACAAGCTGCCGCGCAAAATAAATATCCACGTCATCCCGAAAGACAAGCGTCACGACCGACAACCCGTACTTGGTCGTCGAACGCATCGTTTCAAGCCCGGGAATGCCGCGCATCGACATCTCAATGGGATACGTAACAAACTGCTCGATCTCCAGCGGCGACATGCCGGCGGCGTTACTGACGACCTCGACCTGTACGTTGGTCACATCCGGAAACGCGTCAATGGGCAGAGCTTTATAGGCCGCCAGGCCCGCCACCCCTATCGCCGCGATCAATAGCAGCACCAAAAGCCTGTTATGCAGCGCAAAGCGCATCATTTTTTCGATCATGGTCAGCCTCGATCAGGGTACAATTAGTGTCCGCCGCACGGGTCTTCATTCGATTTCATCAGTTCCGACTTGAGCGTATAGGCGCCTCGGCTGACGTACTGCCGGCCGGCCTCAAGTCCCGATATGACCTCGGTCCATTCGTCGTTCGCCCGGCCAAGCTGAACTTCCTGCGGCACAAAGCCTTCGTCCGCTGCCAGGAAAACGAACGATTTGTTCTCCATCATCACAACAGCGTCCCTGGGAACAACCACGTCTCCATCGAACTGCTCGACATAGAGGTCGGCGGTCGCGAAGGTCCCGGGCCGCCATTGTCCCGCTTCGTTCGGCAGCACGATACGGGCAAGAGCCGTACGCGTATTCTCGTCAACGACCCCGCCAAGATAACTGACAACCCCTTCGGCCCGGCTGTGATCGGTCTTGACCACGGCCTTTTGCCCTTGTTTCACTCGGGGCAGGTCCTTCTGCCCGACATTGATATTGACCCAAACCTCCGTCAGGTCAGCGATTACGAAGATCTCGGAATCATCCTTGAGAACCTCGCCGGTTGTAAGATGCTTTTCAATAATGGTTCCTTCGATCGGCGCCGTGACCTCATACACGATATAGGATCCCTCCGGCTGGCCGGCCAAGCCCTCGAGATACGCTTCTGAAAAACCCAGTGCATAGAGTTTCTGTTCGGCCAAGCGCAGCGCGATCCGCGCCTCGGCGACGGAACGCCTGGCTTCGAGGTAATCCTGTTCTGCGCTGATCTTTTTCTCCCACAGGCTCTTCTCGCGTTCGAACACAGTCTCGGCCAGCAAGACCGTCTCCTTGGCGGCCAGGTACCCCGCCTTGAAGTCCGCCAACTCGCGGCTGTGGATAACCGCCAGCACCTCTCCCGCCGTGACCTTAGCGCCAAGCGTTTTGCGCACCGACACGGCCACACCCGGAATTCGCGGCGTGACGTGGGCCTTCTTGTCCTCATTCAGGGCGATCGCCGCAGGAAGCACAGTATGTGCGCCGATCTTGCCGCCGCCTGCATGTGCTGTTTGTATTCCAAATTGTTGGATGGCCGAATCTGCCAGCGTAATAACGCCTTCATCGGCGTGCGCTGCTTGGCCATGATCATGTCCCTCATGCGATTCTTCTTCATTGTCGATCGCTTGGCATGCAGCGGGGCGGCTTTGTGCCGATTTATCCGATCGCAGGCCCTGGCCCATCAAAAGACCGATCGCCAGCATGGCTGGCGCGATCAACAGAAGTTGAATTTTACCTGCTTGTGCGGTTGACTTGTTCATGGTCCTGTCCTTCACTTTGCGTTTTCATTGGATCGTCCGAGTTGAATGTTCCTGTAAGCCGCTGCACATCGGCCTGTGCCGTATGGAAAGCGGCGAGCGTTTCAAGGTACTGCGTCTGCGTTTCAAAAAAAGTGCGCTGGGCATCCAGTACGTTCAGGTAATCAACCTTGCCCTGGCGCCACGCCTCCGCCGCATGCTCGTACGCCTGCCTGGCATTCTGCAGAATATGCGTCTTTGTTTCCGATGCGGCCGCGTGCGCACTGCTCAGTTCGGCATAGCTTCTGGAAAGCTTCGCGTGGATGCGCAACTCTTCGGCTTTCTTTTGTTGGCGCGCTTTATGCGTTTGATAGCGCGCCGCGGCAAGGTTGCCCTGGTTGCGGTTAAACACCGGCAGGGGAATGGAAACGCCGAACATGATGGCGTTGTCGTCGGTCTCATTGAACCGCTGCATGCCGGCGCTGACGGTCAGGTCCGATTTGCCGCCTGCCCGTTCCAGTTCTTCTTGCGCCTTGGAGCGTTCGATCTCGACTTGCCGGCGCGCAAGATCGGGATTTTGCCAAATCCTGCCGGCCAGTTGGCCGAACGGCGGCAGCGCCCCCAGGTCCTCCAACCGTCCCTCGGTTCGTTCAAACACAGGTTCGTTTTGTCCCCAGGCCGCTGAAAGCTGCCGCCTTGCATCCTCCAGGGCCCGCACGGCCTGCCCGTGCTGGATCTGCGTTTGTGAATAGGCGACCTGGGCCTTATTCTGCTCCAGCGGCATATCCTTGCCTGCCTCCACGCGCTGCCGCACCGCATCGGCCTGCTGGGCTGAAAGCGTCAGCAATTGTTCGCTCAGCGCCAACGTCTCCTGCGCCGCCAGCACTCGGTGAAAGGCTTTTGTCGTCTGCGCCAGAACATCCAGACGTTTGGACTGATAGTTCAGGGCCGCCAGTTCCTTCTCGAATGCCGCCGCCTGCACCCGTTTGGCGCGTTTTCCTCCTCTCTCGACCAACTGGTTTACCTGAACGGTCGTTTCGGCGGCGTTAAAGCCGCTTCGCGGGCCGCTTCCGCCGGCCTCCTCGACGGTTATCTCAAGTTCCGGATTTGGCCGCAAACCCACTTGCAGGGCCCGCGCATCAGCCGAACGCACTTCCCACGAGTATGCCGACAATTCCGGGTTGTTCATCAGCGTCCGCGCCAGCGCCGCGGGCAAGGTCAATACCTCGTTTGGTTCCGCAGCGCTGTTGTCTTGCGAGGCTGCCTGTCCGGGCTTAAGGTCGGGCCCCGGCGCGCCCGGGCTATTTCCAATCAACAAACACGCGGTTAAAACAATAGCAGCAGTTTTCATAAAGGCTCCGAATGGAAGCATCATGCGTCAAAGGCGCGCAGCAATGCCGCGACGCCGATCAACATTAACTGGCAGGATTCAAGGGAGGGCTTCAAACGGTCAAGATGATCGTTTGAAGCGGCGTGAAATACGATTGTATGGTGGTGTGTTTGCCGGCAGCAAAGAGCAGGCTTGCCGGCACAATGGCCGGCTGCTTTCCCGAAAGCAGGATGGGCGAGGCGCCGGTGTCCGTGCGCCCAACTTTGGCCATCGTCGTCGAAGCCAGCGGTATATCCTTGCACGAATCGGCCGCTGTATCAAACACCGGCGCTGCGGCATTGGCGGCCTCGTTATTCGAGCAAACACAGCCGCTCTCATAAGCCGATTCTATTGTGATTCGCCCATCCGGGCCGATACATAGCACTCCCCACACGCCGGCCGCGTGATTAAACATCCACAACAGGGCTAGCAGAATTGCCTTATTCTTTCGATTCATTAATCATGTCTATATCTGAAATCCCGTCCCAAATCAATTTTTTTTTGCATGCCCTCTGGATTTTGACTGTAGGGTTTTATGTGATTTTTATTGAACTTCCGGTGCGTGTGCGATGAGGGTTTTACCGCCGGATAATGAACACTTTCCCGATAGTGGTACGCCCCTTTGTGCCCCATAATGCGCGTATGTAATTGCATTTGAAGGACAATACGCAATTCTTGCGAAGGAGATTGCGATGGCTCACAAAACGATCGAGCAACTTGGCCGGGAAATAGAGACCTTCCAGAATGAGATCAGCAAAATCCAAACCGAACTGGCCGACATGGCCGAAGCCACCGATCCCGAGTTCCGCGAAAAGCTCAGGCAGAAAAGTCGCCATATAAGGGACGTGATCAGCGGACTTAAATCTCAAACGGGGCAAAAAGCAGCCAATGCCTATAACGCCGTCCGGCAGGGAAGCATTACCGCCATTGGAGCGGGGCGGTCCCAGATCGAACAAAGACCTTTCATGGCGATCCTGACGGCCTTTGCGGCCGGTCTGCTGCTCAGTAAACTGTTTGGGAGGTTTCGCGCTGAATGACCATGCTCAGGGACATTAGCTCCATTGCGGCCGAATTGACCACAATGGCCTTCGCCGCTGCCGAATGCAAACTCTCGCAGGAATGCCGCCATCTCGGATCCAGGGCTGCAAAAATCGTCCTGGGGCTGGGGTTGCTGTCCATTTTTCTTTTGTTTCTGACGGCCGGGTTCCTGTTCGTGCTGTTTGGCATCTACTTTCTTCTGGCCGCCAGGCAAGATGCGCCCGCGGCCGCGATGACCTTGGGCGGCGCGGTGGTTTTGGCAGGTCTGATTCTGTGCTGGCTGGCGGTGCATACCGAAAAGAAGGACAACTGATCTGCTGCGAGCGGAGAAAACCATGATTTCCGGAATCATGCTGTGGAATGAGCCGAATAACCTCTCCCATTGGGATTTTGAAATGGATCCCGAGGCCGGCCGCCAAGCGCCGCCGCGAGGCCGAGGGAAGCGCCTATTATCTGATGCAGCCATGATCGACAAACGGCGATCGAAAAGCACAATGACTTTCTAACAAAGACGAGCAAACGTGGATCTGAAAGCGGAACATGTATTGGTTTGTCTGCGATACGGCATCGGCGATCTGACAATGGAATTGCCCGCATTGGAGGAACTTCGAAAGGCTCTTCCCATTTCCCGTCTGACCGCGCTCGGTGCCGAACCGGCCATCCAATTACTCGAAGGCACTGGTCTGGCCGATCGCATCCTCTCGTACAGGCGTTGGCACATTACCGATTGGTATGTCTCCGGCAATGAAGAAACCGCCCGCCAGGTCCGGCGCTGGCTGATGGATGAGAACTTTGATGCCGTGTTTGATGCCGCTCATGCGCCTCCCGTTGTTCGGGATGAGATCTATCGCCGCTGTCCGAACGCGATCGACTATCACGGCGCCGCCGAACACCGCGTCCTGGTTCGCGGCGGCGGCGGGGTCGAGGCGATCAAAGAAGGGATCCTCCGCGGCTGGGGTCTGCCCGTTGACCCCGACCGCGCGCCGTGCATCCGACTTACCTCGCCGGAATTGGAATTTGCCGACCTGCTGTTATCGGCGCTGCCTGATCGCCAATGGCTGATCGGGCTTTCGCTCGAGGCTTCTTCGCCGCTGAAGACGTGGTCCCGCCAGAATTTCGTACGCGTCATCAATGATCTGACCTCACACGATGACGCGGTTTTCGTATTGCTGGCCGGTCCCGGTCAGGCCAGTCAATGCCAGGCGATCCTGCATCAACTTGACCTGCCCGACCGCGTCCTGCCGGTCTGTAATCTTCATCTGCGTAAGGCTGCGGCGCTGTTGTCACGATGCGATGCCTTTCTTGGCAACGATTCGGGATTGATGCATCTGGCTGCCGCCGTGGGTACGTCGCCCATCGCGATCTTTGGACCGACGGATCCGGACGTCTATCTGCCGCGGTGGCTCAATGCCCGCGCGGCACGCTCTTCCGTTCAGTGCCCGCATCGCAAAACTGCCGCCTTCGGACATCCGGCCTGTGTCATCGCCCAAACCTGCTTTACGCATCAGAACTGTATCGCGCAGCTCGACCCTGATTTCATCTGCGGGCTGCTTCGGCAAGGCAGCGAGCATGTCCGGTGCGGGCAAAGGTGAATCCGGGCCGAGGTCGTTTTTGCGCGACGGCCCGGCAGGGCTCGCCGAGCGGTTTGCCTATAAGCAATCGTTCTTGAAGGGTTAGGGCTGTTCCTTATTGGGACGGGAACATGCACGTACTAAAATGATGCGTGACGAAACGATGAAATACGGCGACTGCAAGCAAGAGATGCAATCAATAGGAACAGACAACCTCGCGTCCAACACCGTTGCGGTCGGATGTTCGCCGGTCTTAGTCGGGTCCAACGATTCCGTTCGCCTTCATCGTGCGGATTTAGCGGACAGTCAGTTTACTCATGAGCGTCCTTCTTTTCGGCCTTTGACCATTTTGATGACCACGGATACCGTCGGCGGCGTTCTGGTTTATACCCTCACGCTGGCACGGGCGCTTCGCGCCTACAACATCACGGTGGTATTAGCGGCGATGGGAGGTCCTTTGGACCCATGGTCCCGCGCCTGCGTCAAAGACCTGGATAACGTTTACTGCCACGAAAGCGATTATAAACTCGAGTGGATGCAAGACCCCTGGACCGATGTGAAGCTTGCCGGCCAATGGCTGTTGCGCCTGGCCGATCAGGTCCGGCCCGATATCGTGCATCTCAACAACTACGTGCACGCCGCACTGAATTGGCCGTGTCCTTCTCTGCTGGTCGGCCACTCCTGTGTTTACTCGTGGTATCGCGATGTCCGCCGCCAGGCGCCTCCGGTCTCGTGGAAGAAGTATTATTGCGGCGTTGCGACGGGCCTGAGACGCGCCGACCTGGTCACCGCGCCAACCTGGTCATTTCTGCGAACGCTGCGCGAGCTATATGGTCCGTTCCGCTCGGCCGGCGCCGTCTGCAACGGCATGGACCCTGAAACCTGCCCATGTCCCAAGGAACCTTTGATCTTTACCGCCGGCCGCATCTGGGATGAAGGCAAGAACATCGACATTCTAAAAAAAGTTCAGCCGTTGGTTTCAGCGCCCATCTACGTGGCCGGAAATATCCGCCATCCGGATGGGTCGCTCGCCGATTGCGCGGCCCTGCGCACGCTGGGTTTTCTCGACCGTCGGCACATGGCCGATTGGTACGCCAGGGCCGCTGTTTATGTCCTTCCGGCGCTCTATGAACCGTTTGGCTTATCCGCGCTGGAGGCCGCCCATGCCGGCTGTGCCCTGGTGCTCGGCGACATTCCTTCCTTACGCGAGATCTGGGCCAATGCCGCCGTGTTTGTTGATCCGCGCGACGAAAAGGCGATCGCCGCGGCGATGAACCGGCTGCTCGCCGAGCGCGCCCTTCGTCAGGAATACGCCCGCCGGGCCGTCGGCAGGGCTCGGCTCTACTCGATCAGCAAAATGGCACAACGCTATTACAATTTTTACAGGATCCTTGTAACCAACCAGCCTATCTACTCACCCTTGATGACCGCGGCTCTGTTTTAGTAAAACTTCGCGTTGCAGCCGATGTCCAATGCCGTCATCCCGCTAAGATCCTTTGGAAGATGCCGTTCGATGACTTTGCGCTGAAATGCCGGAAGATCGCCCAGCGGATGATGCGGCGCCGTCACATCCCATCCGGAAGGTGCATGTTATAAAGCCACGCACCCATCCTCGAGATCCGCCGCTCCAGGTCGGTTGAGGGTTCTTGAAACGCCTGTTCAAGTGTTTTCATTCGACACTCTGTGTGAGCTGTACGCCCGGCACTCCAAAAGGTGGCGTTCAAGTTCGGCCGCGCGGTGCGCCGCCGTATGACGGTCCAGCATGCGTTTGCGTGCCTTGCGTCCGATCGAAGTGCGGCGGCTGTCCGGCATGGTGCTTAGCCATTCCACCGTCTGCCGATGCGAGTCGGCGATCAGGATCTCTTCGCCCGGTTCGAAGAACGTTTCAAGCCCCGGCCAGTAGTCGCTGATGATGCATCGGCCGCACGCGGCCGCTTCGAACAGGCGAATGCTTGGCGAAAAACCCGCCGCCGCCATCGCCGACCGCGTCACGTTCAACGTGAAGCGCTGCGCGTTATAGAAACGGCAATGCTCCGCCGGCGGTAAATGTTCGATCCGCTCAATGTTATTGGGCCATTGAAGCGCAGGCGGGTATTGCGGCCCGGCCGCCACGAATCGTCCGCCCGGGTAATGCCGCGCCGTCAATATCAGCAGCTTATCCAGCGCGGCCTGCCGGTCGTCGCTGTACGTGCCGAGATAGCCCATGTCCCACAATTCCGGGACCTCTTGCGGGTAATAGTCCCCCGGATCTGCCGAACAGTAGAGCGGCCGGGCGGCAGGGGACCGGTAAGTCTCTTCAAGATATTGCAGCAGCGCGCCGCCCGTAAAAGACAAGTACAGGTCATATTGTTCGATGAGTTCCGGGTGCAGGTATTCATAATCCTGGCGTCTCAGCTTGGCCAGCGTGATTGGGGTATCGATATCGTAAAAGATCGAAGCGCGCGCGATCTGCGTGATCCATTGGCCGACCTGGACGCCATCGCGAACACACGAACCCACGATGACGGCATCGGCCTTCCTGATCTCGGATTCGTAAGTGTTCTTCAATTGCTCAACGCTGTCGTACAATCCGAGCCGGCAAAACGCCGGTTCCGGCAGGTCCCGATGATCGCGGTACCACGGCACAGCCTGTTCCAGGAACAGGATGCGATGGCCGCGCTGGGCAAGCGCCTTGAGCAGCGCTCGGTAGATGGCGGCGTGTCCGTTGCCCCATGAAGAGGTCAGCGAAAGCCCGATTACAGTGATGTTCAGCGACTCCGGCAATGTTCTCCCCTCTTTGAAACGTCCCGCGTGAAACGCGATCGCGCGCCCATCGGCATGACAGCCTTTTCTCGATCCTATTCTTCTCTCTTCACCAGCTTGTTGAAATTGCTCTTCTGGCCGCTTTCGGTCTCTTCCTGAAAGACAAAGGCCAGCTTGGAATCCTCGAATTCATCAAAGAATTCCTCCCATGAGATGGGTTCCAGCGACTCTTCGCCGGAGTAGCCCGGAAAATCGATCCGGATGATGCCTATCTCGTCGCCTTTGCGGGTCCGCTTGACGGCGGCGGGCTTACCCCCGCGCTCTTCAACCCATTTTCGAATGGTTTCATGATCGGTTGTGATGGTGGATGTAGCCATATCAACTCCTAATCGTGCGTTCGTAAATGCGGTCGATCACCTCCGCGACCGCGGTCATTCTTTCGATACTTGGGTCATACGCTTTGCCGCGCTTGCGTATCTTTCTTTTCATCGCCATCCTTTCCGAATCAGCGGCTTTGCCCGGCCGTGACCGCCGGCCGTTCGGCCGTCAGGCAGAACCAGTCGTAAAGCCGTTTGATGCCTTCTTCGTGCCCCACGCGCGCCGTCCAGCCGGTCGCCTGGCGGAAGCGCGTCGTATCCGATACGTAGTAAAGCTGGTCTTGCTGTCGCCAATCGCCAAACCGTATGTCCGGCGTCAGGTCCCCGATCCGCGCGATTTCGTCAAGAACCTCCAGTATGCTCACCGCGTTCTCCGGCCCGCCTCCCATATTGAAAACCTGTCCCGCCAGCGAGCGCGGGTTCCGATACACGATCAGCATGGCGTTGATCAGGTCATCGATGAACAACAGGTCCCGCACCTGTTTGCCGTTGCCATAGATCGTTACGTCCTTGTTCTGCATCATCCTCCGCATGAAATGCGCCACCCATCCCTGCTCTTCCGTGCCGAACTGGTGCGGCCCAAAGATGCAGCTCATTCGAAACACAACCGCCGGGATCTTATAGATCCGCGCGTAGTCCAGCACGTATTGGTCCGCCGACCCCTTCGAACAGCCGTACGGTGTATGAAAATCCAGCGGCTGACCTTCATCGATGCCGTCGGTCTGGGATTCTTCCGCGGGGCGGTAGCGCGTCGGCTCTTCCGCCATCGCCATCTCTTCCAGGCTGCCGTAAACTTTGTTCGTGCTCGTGAATAATACCGCCGGGCAAGTCGTCTGCGCCCGCGCCGCCTCCAGGATGTTCAGCGTCCCGGCGCAATTAATCTCAAAATCCTCGGTCGGCTGTTCGATGCTCGCCGTAACCGCCACCTGCGCGGCGAAATGAAACACCATATCGACCCGGCTGACCAGCTCATCCACCACCGTGCGGTTGCGGACGTCCTCCAGCACGAACTCGACGCGATCATGGTAATGCTCTCGCAAATACTCCAGGTTGCTCTCGCTGCCCGGCCGCGAAAGATTGTCCAAAACGATCACCTTGAGCCCTTCGTCTGCCAGCCGTTTGGCCATGTTCACGCCGATAAATCCCGCACCGCCCGTGACCAGCACGGGTTTGCGCCGCTGCCGCTTGCCGCTAAGACGGCTCGATGATTCCATGCTGAAGCGTTCGGCCAACGAGTCATTCACTGGATTGTAAGGCATACGCCAGTCCTCTTCGCTCAAGTTCCATGTGCCCGATCCCCACGCGGTTCTCGGCCTGTTGGCCTTTGAGCCGCAGGCCCAGTTCGCTCAGGCCGTCCCGCAGATCGACCTGCGGCCGGTAATGCAGTTGTTTATCGCAGCAATGCGAACCGATGAATTCCGCTCTGCCCGTGACCGATATGCGTCTTCTCATGCGAAGATCCTTTTTCGTCTCAAACAAAACGCTTCGGGCATTCTCCGCGCCGCCGCAAATCATGCCTGAAGCGCCATTCTGCAAGTCCGTCTCGCTCAGACCGTGATCTCGGTTGCACGTTTGGCCTGCTTGAAATCTTTCACCAGGTTGTCATTGATTTCTTCTTCCATCAGTTGCTCGGCCTGCTCGAAGATCTGGTCCTCTTCTTCTTCGATGTGATGCCGCACCATCTCTCCCATCACCTTCAGTTTCGGTTCCCAGTGTTCGTCGCTGACGTCCGTGTGCTCGATCCCCGGAAGCGCCATCTTCACGGCCGCATGCTCTTCCATAGCCTCCAGCACGATCTCGCGGTCATCGGCGTTATCCAGCAGCCACGTGTAAAACACGGTTTCTTCCGCGTGCATGTGCTGGAGCAATTCCTTTTTGAGCCGGCTGAAATTATTCTGACGGCTCTTTACAGTTCCTTCGCCGCCTTCCTGAAGGCTGTCAATGAGATCCAGAACCTTCTTGTGGTCCTCTCTGAGCATGTCCAAAATATCATTTGCCATCGTTGACTCCTTTACTTGTGTGTGTTCTTATTCGGATGCATTGACAGGTACGCCTGTGATCAGACCCTGACCTGCAGCACGTCTTCGATATACGAAAGATGCCGCCGCTCATCTTCGTAATTGTCCGATACTACCGCCAATACCTCCGGGTCCAGGTCCCAGTTCTCGTAGGCGTCCTGGTACTTGCGGTTGGTGATCTTCTCGTTGGACAGCATCGCCTTGAGCGCCCCGTCTTCCCCCGTTACGCTTCGAAGCGACGTGAACCCCTCAATGAAGAACCCCTTCACGTCCTTGGTTCGCTCCGGCGGCACTTCGCCGGCGCCCGTCAGCAAATCAGATAACAGCGTTACATGCCGCCGATGGTCCTCACGGTACATGTTGATCGTCTTGTGGATGCTCGGCGTCTCAATATGCTGCAGCGCCTCCTCGTAAGCCGCTACGGCGTCAATGTCCAGCTTGATCAACGATTTGATCTTATCTGCCTGGTCTTTGTTCATAGCGATCTCCTTCTCTTATTTGGGATGCCATTTTTCGTCATCCCCTTTCTTGTACTTCTTTTTGACTGCGTTCCAGGCCACTTTATGAGCGGCCTGTTCCTGCGATTCAGAGCCGCGCCGCTTCCGTGGCTCTTTGTATTGTTCCGTGGCATTGTTGTAGGCCTCTCGGTAGATGTCCTGCGCATGCTTGGGCAAATTGTCCTTGACCCGTTCGGGCAAATCCTTGTTCTTTGAGTATGGCATAGCTGTCTTCCTTTAGAGTTAACTGGTGACGAAGCGGCGGCCGCATCTTGCTTCCTTCCCCGGCTGACGAGTCTGCTCCTGCTTGGGCAAAGTTGTTTTCTTTCCCACGATACGCCCTTCATGAATCGATGAACTTGCTTGTGTCGCTCCCGTTATTGCGAGCCGACAATGTGCCTATCGCTTCCTTCGGCAGTGATCTTCTCTGTGCATTACCCTACTCCGTGCCCCCCAACCCCCTCAATGGGGCAATTGACTAATTCCCCGCGTCCAAACCCTCAAAATAGATGACTGGACGTTTCGCGCAAGTACTGCCGACGGCGGCCCTGCTGGTAAGCAATATCCTGAGTATCTTTATCAACGACAGTAGAGTACTCTGCCGGAACTTCAGTATGAGTACCGTTACTCCGCATGAGAGCCAGGGCATGAACAATCGACTTTCGATATTCTGGAGCATGTCACCTGACGAGGTGATGGGAATCCTTGGCACCACGGCAGACGGACTTGGCGGCCCAGAGGCCGACCGTCGACAGGTTAGGAAGCAAAAAAGCACTTTGTTGGTCCGGCGTCATTTCGGAAGCGTAGGCATATTCTTTTCACAATTCAAGAGTCCCATTATTTTGATCCTGATTTTCGCCTCGCTATTATCTTTCTTTCTGCACGATGACACCGATGCCCTGATCATCCTTTTTATCGTTCTGCTCAGCGGACTGCTGGGCTTCTGGCAGGAAAACCGCTCAGCCAATGCCGTGGCCCGGCTGCTGGCCCTCGTCCAGACGAAGATCACGGTTCTCAGGGATAATGCTCCAACGGAGATCCCGTTGGATGAAGTGGTCCCCGGGGATATCATCATCCTTTCGGCAGGAGATACGGTTCCGGCCGATGGCCTTCTGCTGGAAGCCAAGGACCTCTTCGTTAACGAGGCCGCCCTCACCGGCGAAACTTATCCCGCCGAGAAGATAGTCTCAGCAGTGCCGCCCCAAACGCCCTTGGCCTCCCGAAAAAACTCCGTCTTTATGGGCACCTACGTCGTCAGCGGCTCCGCAAATGCGGTCGCGGTTCAAACCGGAAGCAGCACGGAATTCGGGCATGTGTCGGAGCGGCTCAAACACAGGCTTCCGCCAACGGAATTTGAACACGGACTTCGGCGATTTGGTTATTTTCTCATGGAAGTGACGCTGCTTCTGATCATCATCATCTTTGCCGTCAACGTGTATTTGCGGCGTCCCGTTCTCGACGCGTTTCTCTTTTCGCTGGCGCTTGCCGTAGGGCTCACTCCCCAATTGCTTCCGGCCATTGTCAGCGTCAATCTCGCGCATGGCGCAAGGCAGATGGCGGGTAAGAAGGTAATCGTAAAGCGCCTGGCGTCCATTGAAAACTTCGGCAGCATGAATGTACTTTGCTGCGACAAGACCGGCACCCTGACAAAGGGGCTCGTCACAGTTGAATCCGCCACGGATGCCCGCGGAAAGCAAAATGACAAAATTCTGCTTTATGCGTATCTGAACTCCTTCTTTGAAAAGGGGTTTAGAAACCCGATGGATGAAGCGGTGCGTAATTACAGGCAGTTTGAAATTGGGGCCTTTCAAAAGCTCGATGAGATTCCCTACGATTTCATTCGCAAACGTCTCAGCGTCCTGGTCTCCGAAGGCCCCCGACGCATTATCATCACCAAAGGCGCTTTGACGAATGTCCTGGAACTCTGTACGACCGCTGAATTGGCCGACGGCTCTCTCATCCCTCTTTCCGACCTAAGGACCGGTATAACCAATCAGTTTGAAGAGATGAGCCGTCGCGGCTTCCGCGTGCTGGCGGTCGCCTACCGTGATTTCAAGGGTACATCCGCTATTGAGATGGCAGACGAGATGGACATGACGTTCTTGGGATTGCTTGCTTTTGCCGATCCGCTCAAACAAGGACTTACGCCCATCATCGAGAAATTGAATCAGCTGGGCATTCAATTGAAGATAATTACGGGGGATAACCGACACGCCGCCGGTTATATCGCTCGGCAGCTGGGGCTAAAAACCCCCGGGATTCTGACCGGTCCGGACCTGCACAAGATGAGCGACGATGCGCTCCTTCGGCAGGTCGCCGGCACGGATATCTTCGCCGAAGTTGAGCCCAATCAAAAAGAACAAATCATCCTGGTGCTTCGAAAATTGGGCCATATTACCGGCTTCATGGGTGACGGCATCAACGACGCCTCCGCCCTGCACGCGGCCGACGTCGGCATCTCGGTCGATAGCGCCGTCGATGTCGCCAAGGATGCGGCGGATATTATTCTGCTGGAAAAGGATTTGGCGGTACTGCTGGATGGCGTACGCGACGGCAGGATGACGTTTGCCAATACACTCAAATATGTCTTCATGGCCACAAGCGCCAATTTCGGCAACCTGTTCACGATGGCCGCTGCCTCGCTGATTCTTCCGTTTCTGCCGCTGCTGCCCAAACAGATCCTGCTGGTCAATCTCTTAACCGATTTGCCGGAAATGGCCATCGCCGGCGATAGTGTCGATTCCGAAATGCTGAACGTGCCGCACCGCTGGGACATCCATTCCATCAGCAGGTTCATGGTGATATTCGGATTGCTGAGTTCGATCTTCGATGCGGCCACGTTCATGTCACTTTTGCTTGTGCTTGGCGCCTCGACAGAGCAGTTGAGAACGGGCTGGTTCGTCGAATCGATCTTCTCGGCGTCTTTGGTGGTGATGGTCATTCGCACACGCCGCCCCTTCTTCCGCAGCATACCTGGAAAATACCTCCTTTTGGCGACCCTGTTCACGCTGACGGCGACGGTCCTCATGCCATTTATTCCGCTGCGCCAACTGTTTCAATTCGTCCCCTTGCCTATATCCTTTTGGATAGCGATTGCCGCGATTGTCGCACTGTACGTGATTAGCGCTGAGTTGCTGAAAACTCTGGTTTACCGAAAACTAAAGCTATAACCCAAAGGCTTCTTCCAACCGTAAATAGCAAAATCCTTATGGCAACATGCCTTCTGCTCTGGCAAACTCGCTGGTCAAGATGCCCGTTGTTCTGCGTCGGGGCCCACGGGCAAGATCGGCTTGACCGTGAAATATGTTAAAAAGGAGTGAGCCCGTTTGAAATTGTCCGTTCCGGCAAATTACGACTTACAATTAGTTCCGCAGCTCGCTCGTTATCCCGTTGACGAGGTTTACGGAAAACTCCCCTCGGATTTCGTCGGCGGGGGCCGTCCATCCTATATGGCGGGGCGGCTCGATCGCGCCAAACTGGCCGACTATGTCGCATGTCTTGGCCGCGGCGGCATCGAATTCAATTACCTGCTCAACAGCTCTTGCCTGGCCAACCGCGAATGGTCCAGGCAATGGCAGAAGAAGCTGAACCGTCTCCTTGCGGATCTAAAAGACATTGGCATCTCGCGCCTGACCGTTTCCTCGCCATACCTGCTCGAGCGCATCCGTGCTGCCTTTCCTGCTTTCCGTATCCGCGTCGGCATCTTCGCGCAGGTCGATACGCCCGCCCGCGCCAGCTTCTGGCAGGCCCTCGGAGCCGACATCATCACGCTCGAAAGTTTTTCCATCAATCGCGATTTCGATCGCCTTCGAAGTATCCGCGCCGCCGTCACCTGCGGCCTCCAGCTCATCGCCAATCATCCATGCCTGCCCAACTGCCCCATGCAGTACTATCATCAAAACGCCTTCGCCCACGCCTCCAATGGCGACCGCTCTCTTTTCATTGACTACTGTTTCCTCAAATGCACCGCCATGCGTCTGCGCGACCCATCCCTGCTTATCAGGTCCGCCTGGATCCGTCCTGAAGATATAGCGGCCTACGAGGACCTGGGCTTTGACCAATTCAAGCTGCTCGAACGCGACATCCCCTCTGAAGATCTTCTGCTTCGCATCGACGCTTACAGTCGCCGCAAATCTCCCGAGGATCTTTCGGAACTGCTGATTCCCTATGGTTTCAAAAAATCCCAACCCAAGCCGCTTTGGTGGCTGCTGAAGTATTTCTTCAAACCCTTTAGCCTCAATCCCGCCAAACTGCGGCTGCTTCAGCGCATGGCGAGCAAGGCCGGCATGCTCTGTCCCGCCGGCGAAAAAGTGGTGCGCGTGCTTTCCTGTGAACTGCCGCCCGATTTCATCGACCGCCTGCGAACCTGCCCCGGCCCCGATTGCGGCGATTGTTCCTATTGCGACCGCATCGCCGCTCGCGCTGTCGTCTTCAACGAGCCCTTGCGACATCAACTGCTCGATTCCCTGGAGCAGTTTGACAAACAGCTTGTTACCGGAGGCCTCTGGAATGTTTGATGCCCGTACTTCCGAATCCGAATGCCTGGATGACCTTTCCCTCGAACCGGCCTTTGCCGCCCAAAGCTATCGTTTCATGCGAAGGGTCAACCGTTTCCTTGGCGGCACGGCGGCGGTCGTGCGGTTTTTTCAGGCGCATACCCACCCCGGCAAAACCGCCCGCGTCCTCGACTTGGGCGGCGGCGCCTGCGATATCCCGCTGGCGGTCTCGCGCAAATTGAATCGTTCCGGCCCGCGTGTGGTCTTCACGTGCCTGGAGACCAACCCGACCGCCCTGGACATCGCGCGCAAGCACATCGCCGCCGCGGGCGATCCGTTCGTCAGTATTGTGCAAGAGGATGCCTTTGAATACCAACCCGCCGCGGCCTTTGATTTCGCCGTCGGCTCCATGTTCTTTCATCATTTCTCCGATGACCGCATCCTCAAGCTCTTGCTCTATCTTCGCCCGTTCGTCACAAAAGGTTTCTTCCTGAACGATCTCTATCGCTCGCCGCTGCATCATCAGCTCTGCCGATTGGCCGTCCTTGCCTCCGCGCCGGTCATCAGGCACGATGCCCTCGTCTCGATCCGCCGCGCCTTTACCGCCAATGACTTGCTGACCCTTCTGCCAAAACTTGCGCCGTCCTCCTTAGTGGTTCAACGCTGCTGGTTCTTCCGCATCACCGCGGCCATCCTCTTCGCGGAGGCCGCGCAATGAACGCCTTCATGATCTCGCTTGCGGTCGCCAACCCTCCGCGCTGTGTCACCCAGCGGTACGCTTTCAATTTTCTCAATTCGCATTTCGTGCTGCAGCCTGCCGAGCGAGATCTCTATCGCCGCATTCTTCTCGAAGGCCCCATCAAAACCCGCACGATCGCCATCGATTATGACGAACAGCTATGCAGCGTTGATCCCGACGAACATCTCGCCCGCTTTTTGACGCACGCCCGAAGCCTTGCCCTGGCCGCTGCCGCCGCCGCGATGCACAAGGCGCATCTGAAAGCCTCTGACATCGCGGCCCTGGTCGTGAATACCTGCACGGGTTATCTCTGCCCCGGCCTGTCCTCTTATGTTGCCGAGTCGCTGCGCCTTGATAGTGCAGTCCATGTCTTTGACCTGATGGGCATGGGCTGCGGCGCCGCCATCCCCAACCTTCAATGCGCCGCCGCGCTGGTTCCCGCGCTGGCCCCCAAATTTGTCCTCAGCGTTGCCGTCGAGATATGTTCGGCCACGCTCTTCATGGGCCCTTCGCCCGACCTGGTCGTCAGCAACAGCATCTTCGGCGACGGCGCCGCCGCCTGCATCCTCGCTCCTGGATCCAACGGTTCGCCCGCGCTGGAGCTGCTCGATTTTGAAAGTACGCTCCTGCCGCGTTATCGTGAGGACCTGCGCTATCACAGCAGCCAGGGCCGACTCCGCAATACCCTCTCGCGCCGAGTTCCGGCCATTGGGGCCTCCGCCATCGGCCAGACGGTTGACCGGCTTTTACTCCGCCGCGGCTTGTCACGACAGGACATCGGCTTCTGGGCCGTTCATCCCGGCGGTTCGTCCGTTTTGAACGCGGTCGAACGCAAGTTGGCTCTTTCGCCGCGCGCCCTGGCTCATTCCTACGCCGTGCTTGAACAATACGGCAATATGTCCTCGCCCTCGGTGCTGTTCGTCCTGGACCGCCACATGCAAAGCGGCGCGCTTCGCTGCGGCCAGAAGGGCATCCTCCTGTCTTTTGGCGCCGGCTTTTCCGCCTTCGCCGCACTCGTTCAGCATGCCTGAAAGCACCTCCTGATTTTTATGAGTGCGGTTCAAGAAGCGGTCCAAAAGCGATTTCTATTGGCATATCGCTGCGATCTGATATTATCGATACCCAAAGTCTCAAAGTCTTTTTTACGGGGAACTGGTAATTAAATCTTCAAAAACGGAGGCTGTGATGAAACTGATTTCGCGGATTTTGTGTGTGCTCCTGATTTCTCAACTTGTTCATGCCGGCAACCTTGAACCCTCTGCGCCGCCCACAAGCGGAACCATGAAACCTCTGGATCAGATCGAGCCGCGAACGGCCATTACCACTGTGCCATTTACCATTTCCACCAGCGGCTCATGCTATCTGGCAGGTGACCTGGTCTCCACGAGTTCGGGCATTATGGTAAACGCCGATGATGTGACCATTGACTTCTGCGGTTTTGCCATCGTCGGTCCGGGCACTGCCAATTACTCCGGTGTTGACATGTTTAACCGCAAAAACGTGGAGATCCGAAACGGCACGCTTCGCGCCTTTGGATATGGGATCAAGGAAAACAATGCAGACGCTCGCTATCATCGCGTTATCGATATGCGGGTTCTTAATAACAAGGTAGCCGGCATTCAGTTGTTCGGAACAGGCCACGTCATTCGCGGATGCACGGTTGCTTACAATGGCGGTGTGGACGCTTCGGCCTTGTCGTTCGGCATCAGTGCGGGCTTTCGTGCTATCGTTAGCGGTAACTCGGTCTATAACAACGGCAATTCCTCACGCGTTGCTGTTTTGGCTATTTCGGCCAGCGATGGAAGCACGATCACGGATAATTCCTGCTGCGATAATGGTACCTCGGCAACCGTCGTCTCTTCAGAGGGTTATGTTTACGGAATTAAAACGGGTTACAACTGCTTGATTTCGGGAAACAACGTCTCTCATAACGGCAGTGGTACGGGTTTAAGTTTCTTTGTCTATGGAATTAAGGCCGAGTCTGGTTCGACCATCATTCGAAACACGGCCTCCGGGAACGGCTCCGCGACGACCGGAACCTGTTTTGGGATTCATGTGGCCGGCTCGGTTGTGGATCAAAATGCCGCATACGACAACAACGGTGTTACAAAGTATCAACTTGTCGCCATTAGCTGCTCGACAGGCACAAACTATCCGGCGATCTGAGTCTGCTAAAACCATGTTGGATTGGAACCCCATGAAAACTCTGCTCTATTCATCCATCTGGCTATTGTTGTCCATCGATGTGTTTGCTCAAAACATCGACCCGTTCAACGACGGTTCGAAATACGCCTATGGTGAAAACATTGGCTGGCTCAATTTCAAACCCGCCCTCGGGGGCGGCGTGACCGTTACCGATACAGCAATGATCGGATTTGTCTGGTGTGAAAACACCGGCTGGCTGAACCTCGCCCCCGTCTATGGCGGGGTGGCCAATAATGGTTTGGGCGAGCTTTCCGGCTTTGCCTGGGGCGAGAATATCGGCTGGCTCAACTTTAATCCGAACTCTCCCGGCGAAGTCAATGACGAGTATCGCGTCCGCATTAACCACGATGGCGATTTTGAAGGCTGGGCCTGGGGCGAGAACATCGGCTGGGTTCATTTTGCCGCGGATTCGCCCGTGATCTTTAAAGTGAGCACCTCGTGGCTGACTTCCTGCCGCGTGGATCTGAACGACCTGGCTGCCTTTGCGCAGGAATGGCTGCTCGTCTCACCGTTGCGGACCCGCCTGGATTCCGACTTCATTGTCTCCGGCCGCATCAGCTATGTCGATATGACTGATTTTGCTCACCTGTCTTCGCTCTGGATGGACCGCTGCCCCTGGGCATGGCCCTGGCTGGATTAGATCTGCGCCAAGTGGCCGCCGCGTTTTCTCATGGACAGTTTTACCAGTTCGAACCATGCGATCGTGGCGACACCGGCCGCAATACTGAGCAAAAAGTCGCTCGGGTGCATGTATGTAAAGTGGAACATGCTCATCAGGTAGGGGGCATAGAGAACCGCCAGCAGCAGCAGCGCCGCTCCCACCGCGACGTACGGCAACGCCTTGTTCTCCTGCCGCATCGATGTGAAAATACTCTCTGTCCATGACCGGTTTGTCAGGATCAGGCACAGGTTCGATACGATCAGCGTCACGAACGCCAGCGTGCGGGCCTCCGCGAAGCCCTCGGCGGATTTGCCAAAGTGCCGCACCGCGATCAGGTAAACCGCAGCCACTATCAGCAGTGACGAAAGGCCCTGAAAGAAGCTCAGCATCAGCATCTTGCCGCTGAACAGCTGCTTGTCCGGGTCGCGAGGTCGTCGCCGCATGATGTCCGGCTCTTCCTGCTCTGCTTCGAAGACAATGGTACAGGTCGGGTCGATGATCAGCTCCAGGAAAACGATGTGCACCGGGAACAGGATCGCCGGATACCCGAGAAAAACGGGCATCAGGGACAGCCCCGCGATCGGGATATGCACGCTGACAATGTAGGCCATCGCCTTGCGGATATTATCATAGATCTTCCGCCCCGTCCGCACAGCTTCTACGATATTCGAAAAATCGTCCGAGACAAGCACCAGTCCCGCCGCCTCGCGTGCCACGTCCGTCCCGCGTTCGCCCATGGCCACGCCGATGTGGGCCGCCTTCAGCGCCGGCGCATCGTTCACGCCGTCGCCCGTCATCGCCGTGATCTCGCCGTTGGCCTTTAATGCATTGACGATCTTGAGCTTTTGTTCCGGCACAACACGGGCGAAGATGTTCGTGGTCTTGACCGCTTCGCACAATGCGGGTTCGTCCATGGATGCAAGCTGGGCCCCCGTCATCACGTGCTCCGGCCCCGACAATCCGATCGTCCGGCCGATGGTTCGCGCGGTGGATGGATAATCTCCGGTGATCATGATGATCCGGATCCCGGCCTCATGGCATTCCTTTACTGCTTGCGGGACGGTTTCGCGCACCGGGTCGGCCAGCCCCAGCAGACCCAGGAATTCGAAATGAAAGTCATGCTGATTGCCCGGCAGCGATTCGCGCTTGAATTTTGCCCGTGCCACGCCCAGAACTCGCAGCTCTTCGCTTGCCAGCGTCTCGACCGCCTTCGATAATTCCTGCTTGCGCGTTTCCTCAAGATGGCACAGGTCAAACACCGATTCCGGCGCCCCTTTGGAAGCCACGGTGTACTGTCCCTCATCGCCTTTCCACACGTGCGAAAGCGCCTGCAGCTCGCGCGACAGCGGGTACTCCTCCACCAGGTCCCAGCGGTCATGCAGATGTTCCGTGTGCTCCAGCGTCTTGACGCCCAGCTCACGCAGCGCCTTTTCCATCGGATCGAACGGGTCCTTCTTGCTGGCCAGGATCCCGTATTCCACCAGCGTATGAAACTCCTCCGGCAGACTTCCCGGGCTGGTCTTCTTCACATCCAGGAATAAGCCGCTCTTGGCGTCATACAACCTGCGAAGGGTCATCTTGTTTTCGGTCAAGGTGCCGGTCTTATCCACGCACAGCACCGTCGCCGCTCCCAGTGTTTCCACGGTCGCGATGCGCCGCGCCAGCACCTTTTTGCGGCTCAGCTTCCACGCCCCCAGCGCAAGAAAGATCGTCAATACCACCGGGAACTCCTCCGGCAGCAGCGCCATCGCCAGTGTGATGCCCGCCAGCAATCCGTTCACCCATTGCCCGCGCGCAAGCCCGTACCCGACGATCACGGCCCCGCACAGAACGATCGCTCCGGCGAATACCTTTTTCACAACTCCGCCCGTCTCTTTCTGCAGCGACGTGGGCTCCTCCCGGATCGAACTGAGTGCATGACCGATCTTTCCCATCTCCGTTCGTACACCGGTGCACACGATGCGGCAGATTCCCTGGCCCTGCACCACCAGTGTCCCCGAGAATACGAACGGCGTATCGTCCCCGCCCGGCCGCGGCATTTCGCCGCTGACGCCCTCCGCAGGCGACTTGGATACCGGCACCGATTCCCCCGTGAGCAGCGATTCGTCAATGCTCAGGTTCCGGCTCCACAACAACCGACCGTCTGCCGGCACGCGGTCGCCTTCGCTCAGGATAACCAGGTCATCGGCAACGACCTCGCGTCCCCCGATGCGCCGTCGCTGCCCATTGCGGATCACCAGCGCACGCGGCGACGACAGGTCCCGCAGCGCTGACAGCGCCTTCTCCGTCTTGTTCTCCTGGTAGATCGTGATGCCCATAATGACGAAGACAAAAAACAGCAGCATCGACGCCTCCCGCAGGTCTCCCAGCACCAGGTACAGGGTCCCGCACGCCACCAGCAGGATAAACATCGGCTCATGCAGCACGCTTAATACAATGCGGAAAACGCTCGTCTTCCGGTCGGCCTCCAGTTCGTTATATCCATCCCGGCCGAGTCGCTCTGCGGCCTCGGTCTCTGACAGCCCCTGGAGCTTTTCAAGTTCCGTATCGTTCAATACAGCCATCTCACGCATGTTAATTCCGCTTAATCCTCGCTTTTTGTTCTGCTCATAAAAAACAATATCCCGCTCGGCGGGATCACAACGCTGAGAAAATGTTTCGAAAACGATGCCCTTAATTAATACACGATCGCGGCGTATCCAACGGACTCTTCGCTGAATTGCCCGAATTTCTCTCGCACCACATCGCTGCTGGTCGTATGGCCCAGCAGGATGCCGCGGCTTCTGCCCATCGCCTTAGCCGCCGCCGCGACCGCCGCCACTGCCGCAGGCCCGCATGCGCTGTTTTTTTCGATCGCCGTTTCAACCAGCGACTCGGCTTCCATCCGCAGCGCAAGCTCTATAAACTCTTTGTCATTCACTTCGCCGGCCCACCGAATCCCTTCCGGCCCTGAGCCTTCCGGGTAAAAACCATAGCGCGGGCCGTAATGCGTCAGGTCGCTCGACCCCACGCAGACGATCTTCCTGGACTGTTTGCAGATCAGTTCGCCCACTCGCCTGCCGAAGGCCGGGTCGAATCCCGCTGCCGGCATAATGATCGGAACGATCTGCGCCTTGGGAAAAAGGTACTGAATGAACGGCACCTGCACCTCGATGCTGTGCTCACCCTTATGGGCGTTCGGATTGGCGATTGCCCCGATGCCCGCGATAGCCGCCGCAAGTTCCGCATCCACCCCGATCTTGCCCAGCGGAGTCTCCCATTCGCCGCTGTCATAGAGCGCTGGACCGCCGCGCCCAAGGCTGTGTGCCGCCCCAAAAAGAACAAACGTGTCCACCTGACCATTGACCTGCTCGATCGCTTTGAACGCCATCGCCGCCAGGCTGCCGCTGAACACCCATCCCGCGTGCGGAACGACCGCCCCCACGATGGGCCTGGGCAGCTCGCCCTGAACCGGCCCAGCGCCCAGGCAATCCCGAATCTCCTCAAGACATTCCGCCCTCGTCCCCCCGTAAAACTGGCCGGCAACGGCTGCTTTTCGCACGTTCATTCCTGATCTCCCTTGTCAACGCCTTCTTTCACGCTATAATCCTCTTTGATACCGTCGGCTTCTTGCCGGCACGCCGACCTCAAAGGATGCTGGCTGGAAGCCGGCAATACAGGGTCAATTGTACCCCCGTTACAGGATATTACAATGGACAAACCAAGGCAGTCTCCGGTCGCAGTCGTGATGGGCTCGGAAAGCGATCTTCCCGTCATGGAAAAGTGCGTCAAGCAGCTTCAGGAATTCGGCATTGATCCGACCGTGCGGATCCTTTCTGCTCATCGAACGCCCCAACAGGCGCACGACTTTGCCGCCAATGCCGCCTCAAATGGCACAAAGGTGATTATTGCGGCTGCCGGAATGGCCGCACACCTGGCCGGTGCGATGGCCGCTCATTCACAATTGCCGATTATCGGCGTCCCCATGCAGGCCGGCGAAGGTCCTTGCGGTCTGGATGCTCTGCTCAGCACCGTTCAGATGCCCCCCGGCATGCCCGTCGGCACCATGGCAATCGGCAAGGCCGGCGCCAAGAACGCCGCCATTTACGCCGTCCAGATACTCGCCCTTAGTGATCCAGATTTGGCCGCGAAACTGACCGCCTTCCGCCGGGCTCAAACCCAATCCGTCCTCGAAAAGGACCGGCAACTACATGAGTAGTTGCCCGCACGCTAGAAATTTCAAATTGAATACAGTTTTTCATTGACCGATAAATAGGTGGTTTTATATCATCATTGCGTAAAACTTAATACTTGAAAGTCCACTGGACTTTGAGCGTTCAAACCGAAATCGCCAGTTTTGTTGTTGAAGAACGCAAAGACCGGTGCCCCAAGTCGGGGCATCGTCGTTGCGTGTCTTCAACGGGCTCTGGCGAGCCTCGGTTTGGCACTTTCGGCGGTGCTCCCTTACATTCCCGGAAGTGATCTGCCATCTAAATCTTCTGCCGCGCTTGCGCGGTCGCCGGACTGATTTTGTGTGATAATCAGTCCGGCAAAAATGAATATTGTCCGGGCTGACGAAAGGATTCGGTGAAGGGGTCCCTTTCATGTGTGCAGCCCGGAGTCCTTTTAATTTGATAGTGACAGATGCAGAAAGGAGGTTTTATGAAAAATTGTCAATGAGTTTTTGGGCTACTCTATGTTGACGGGGGATAACTTTTTATTTTTAGGAGGTTTGTATGAAAACCATGATGGCAACAAATGAGTTGAGAAGGAAAATTGTTCTTTCCGTATTATTTTTGCTTGTAATCGTTTCACCCGGCAATATTGCTTTAGCAGACCCCAACAGCCCTAATCCGGCGCCAGTTTACATGGCTTACGGCGATGTTGCACCTGATTTCGACCCCAATGCTTATTCTTTTCTGGTTTACGACTGTGGAACGGATAACCTTATTCAAAGTGCATTACCGCAGATTGGGATCGAACACTTCACACTGCGAACGCCGAGCAATCCTGTGACGGCCAATGATCTTGCTGCACATAACATTCTTGTGGTTAGTTGGAATGCAGGGGGCGACACAAGCGGCCTTGATCCTAACCTTTTGCAGGCATACATTACCGGAAGAGTATTCTTGACAGGCCATGATTTAGATTATCACACGGTGCGAGGAACTCCGCATGACCAGGGTGATTTTCAACCTGCCGATATTGTCTTATCTCAGGCGATTGAGTTCGTTTTGGCCGGAGGTGGAACCGGATTAGTTGGCTTGACCGACTCCTCCACCTTGTTCAATTGGCTTCCTTCCGAATGGGGGATTGCCGCGGCTCAGAATGGTACGGAGCAGATTCAATCATTCACCGATGATGGAATTGCCAGTGGCGTCTTTGACGGGGTTGAGCCGGCGGATATGTCCGGTTGGAGTCAGTCGTATCACAATACGTTTACCGCTTGGGGAGACGGATTCACAGCTTATGAAACAGGCGCAACCGAGCATGTGGTAACGATTGCGGCGCCAATCAACCCGATGGGTTTCGATTTTCACAAATACGATGACATCCCCGATGCCAATTGCGTGAACATTGATGATCCTATCGAATACACCATTACGTGGGATAATACGACGGACCAGACGTTCTATAACTGTTACATCAGAGACATTTTTCCCGCCGGGGTGACGTACCCGGTCGAATACTTTATGGATCCCAACACGTATGAGATCACCGTTTCTGATCCTAACTACCAGGCGGACGATCACACCTATATCTTCCCGATTGGAACCATCTACCCGGATGATTCCGGCGTGAAGTACTTGGAGGTTATTGTCAACGACTTGGCCGAGCCGGGATATTACCTGCGTAACGTCGCTGAGTTGTGGGCGACCGTTTACGATCCCAACGGCCAGAACCCTGTCGAACGGCTCATCGCCACCGCCAGAGTCGATACGCTGGCGTGCTGCTGGGACACCAATGGGATTCTATACGTGGATGAGAACGCAAATGGCACCAATACCGGCGTGTCATGGCAGAATGCCTACACCGATTTGCAGGATGCGTTAACCCGCGCCAGAACAGCCCACTGCGCTTTCGATTACACCATCTATGTGGCACAGGGGGCATATTCGCCGGGCGACGATGAAGGCGACAGTTTCGACCTTAGCACACTTCCCGGGATCGAATTGTACGGCGGTTTCCCGACTGGCGGATGCGATTTTAGCCTGCGGAACCCGAAACGATATCAAACGATTCTATCCGGTAAAATTGATGAAACGCATCGTAATGAGACAATTTTACGGATGGGTAATAACACCTATGTCGAGGGATTCACGATTAAGGAAAGTAGCTTTTCGGGTCAAGGTCTTTATGGTTGCTGCGGAGATTTTACCGTTATCAACTGCAAAATCGACCGGAACGCAGGCTATGGTGCATTCATCGAGGATGCGAACGCGACCTTTAAGTGGTGTAATTTTAGAAGTAACCGATTAGATGGGATCAGGCATACCGGAGAGAACAAATCGCTATTGCTGGAAAACGTTTCTGTACGTCAGAGCGGACGGCATGGTGTTTTCTCAACCGATTCTACGCCGACCATTTTAAATAGCATCCTGTTAGAGAGCGATATGACTTTGAAAGAAGGTCGTGCAGGTCTTATGATGGAAAATCCTTCCCAGAGACCCTATCTACAAAATTTGACTTGCGCTCATAACTTCACGGAAGGCATTGCTCTCGCTGGAACCAATCTGCCAGAGATTTACAACAGTATCGTTTTCCATAATGGCGGCGAAGCTTTGGCAGGGTTTTCGGCAGATGATACGGCTATGTATAGCTGTATCGAGGACGCAAACAGCATTAACGGGAATATAGCCGTCGATCCACAATTTGCCTATTTCGACCCCAACAATGTCCGGTTGTCGGCGGAAAGTGATTGCCGACATGCCTCAGCTCCCCTATGCGTCATTGATTATAGCGATCAGCAGGACATGGATGGCAATCCCCGTGTTGGTATGGTCGATACGCCGCCTGACATGGGCGCTTATGAAATGGTCTGTGACATAAATGTAGGCAATCCAACATGGGACTGGAACGCGGACGGCCTGGTTAATCTGGTCGAGTGGAATACATTGGCGACAATCTGGAAGTCACATGACCCCAATGATCCTCTTTGGGCAGATCCCAACGTGGCAGCCCCCAATCTGTCGGAAGGCTGGTATGAATGGAAATACCAATACAACTACGTCAATACAGGGGCCTCTCAGTATGCTATCGACCTTGCCGACCTTTTGTATTGGATTGAAACCGCTCCGTACTTGTGGAAGGCATGTTGGGTTGATTTAGAGGAAATGCAGATGCAGCAGATAATGGGCGGTGGCGAAGAAATGCTGCTCATGACCGAGGAACTAATGCTCGAAGGTCTGCAATCCTGGCCCGAACCGGAACTCGTTCAGCCTGAGCCGACCATCGAAGAACAGGTCTTACAGTTGCAGGATGCGGTTGCGTTCCTGGAGCAAATATGGCTTGAGGAACCTGACTTGCAGCAGCAGATCAGCGCTGAAGACTGGCAGGCGTTTATGGATGCGGTGTATCAGAACCTGCTTGATTTACAGGCTGAAAACCTTCAGTTAGAATAATACTTGACTTAATTACACCAAAACTGTATGATTGGGTAAAATGGCTGTGTGCGGGGGCGACTTCGCACACAGCATAACTTACAGATGGAGAATGGATGATGAAGCAAACACTTGCGTTTTTTCTACTCACAATCTTTTCTATGCCGGTTTTGGGCGGTGTTGCTGACGATGGCGTAATTTCGATGGGCGAATATGCTTTCAGCCTTACTTGGCGATCTTACGACCCGCCGCTTCTTGTCGATGGGGGCGGGGCATACGAGATCCAAGTACGGGATAGCGGTCGTATGATTGTACAATCCACATCATCGCCGTTACAAAGATATGTCAGCGGCGTGTATGATATTCTGCTTTTCGACACCTCACACTTGGAGTATTTGAATGGCGTAACTCAGTACATTCTCCTCGGTCAAGACCCTACGGCAAACCTCAAGGGCGGAAGCATCAATCGTCTTGGAACAATGCGGTATGCCTCGCCGGAGTTAGGAGATGAAAATATCTTCATCTATG